>NZ_ASSJ01000070.1 GCF_000473895.1 Rubidibacter lacunae KORDI 51-2
TTCCATAAGCTCTCTGCCTCCTAAATTCGTTTTGTGGACTTTTTCAGCAAACCCTAGGTACGAGCGAGATCGCCCAAAAAGGTCTCAGGGCAAGGGGTTCACTACCGAACCTCTTGCCCTGCTTGTTAAAGGCGGCACCCAGATTCGAACTGGGGATAAAGGATTTGCAGTCCTCTGCCTTACCACTTGGCCATGCCGCCATTGCGTGCATAATCATAGCAAATCTTCACCCGTCCGCTACCCTCGCAAGCGATCGCCAACGGGCGTGACCGAGATTACGGCTGCTATTGCCCGCGCGCAAAGGCAACCATGAGGTTGTGAAGTTAAGTTGGGGGTGTTGCCGAACGCATTGCAATACGGCACACTTCAAGACCCAGAGGCGGCTCCGACGAAAGTATGAAGAAATACTAAAACGAGTTCTGTTTTCGAATTCCTCAGGCTTCAGAAATAGAGCGGCAGGAATGCCGAGCGCATTATCAGCTCAAACTAAACATCAGCATATTTTTCGTTCTTACTGACAAATCCCGTTTCCAAATTGCTCTCGCAAGCCACCTCATCCGTTCATCGTGCGCTCGCCATTGCTTCGCACTCGCTACCACAATGCCTGCTGCCACTATCAACGTCGCACAAGTTACGGACACACATCTCTTAGCAAAAGCTGACGGCGAGCTTCTCGGTCAACCGACCGATGCATCTCTTGAGGTTGTAATTAAGCGGCTGCATGCGTTGAGACCGCGATTGGACCTACTGCTGCTCACCGGCGATCTATCTCAAGACGGCTCGATTGCGTCCTACCAGCGTCTCCAGGACGCAATCGAGCCACTCGGCTTGCCAACCTTCTGGGTGCCGGGAAATCACGACCAGCATCTCGTCATGCAGCAAGTGTTACGCCGCCCGCCCTTCTCTACCGAGAAATCATTTCAGGTCGGTGGCTGGCAGTTCGTACTGCTCAATTCGGCAGTGCCCGGTTGCGTCCACGGGTATTTTTCTGATGAAACCTTGGTTTGGCTGGACTGCCAGCTGGCTGGTGCGCGAGCACGCCCGACAATGCTTGCATTTCACCATCCACCCTTTGCCGTCCATTCGCGCTGGATCGATCAAAGCGGGTTGCACAACCCCGACGCCTTTTTTGCCGTCCTCGACCGCCATCCGCAGGTGCGCTTGTCAGTCTTCGGGCATATCCATCAAGATTACTGTCGCTGGCGGCGCGACGTGTGTTACGCGGCCAGTCCTTCAACTTCGGTTCAGTTTAAGCCACGTAGCGATCGCTTCTCGCTCGACGATATCTCACCGGGATTCCGCATGTTGACCCTGCACGCCGACGGTTCCTTTGCCACCCATGTCGAGCGCGTAACCTTCAACCTACAACAGCTCGACTTAGCAGCACACGGATATTAGCACGCCGCAACTAGTGCAAATATTGCGGCAATTGGGATCTGCTCAATCACCGCAATATTTGTAACGGAGCATTGCAGAAATCGCCACTGCAGTCTGTGGCTGTTGCAAGTCTTAACAGGAATTGGGGTTTGTGCCTCCGGTGCGGATAGACTGAGGCCATCCTGGGGGCATTCATTTTGCTCTCGATGGTGGTGCCAACCAGCACCGCAACTCGTTCGCCTGGAGACAAGGCAGACAACAATGGTCGACACGCTTAAAAAACAAGCCGAATTTACGGAAATGCGTCCGGGAGTGAAAGCACCGGCTGCCGAGACGCTCTTAACCCCGCGCTTCTATACGACAGACTTCGACGAGATGGCGCGGATGGACTTGTCACCGAATGAGGACGAGTTGCGAGCGATCTTGGCGGAGTTTCGGGCCGACTACAACAAGACGCACTTCGTTCGCGACGAGGAGTTTGCACAATCCTGGGACCACATTGACGGCGACACACGCCGCTTGTTCGTAGAGTTCCTGGAGCGCTCCTGCACCGCAGAGTTTTCCGGTTTCTTGCTCTACAAAGAACTCGGACGGCGTTTGAAGAACACAAAACCCCTGCTGGCCGAGTGTTTCACGCTGATGTCTCGCGATGAAGCTCGCCATGCCGGCTTTTTGAACAAGGCGATGTCCGACTTCAATCTGTCGTTGGACCTTGGTTTCCTCACCAAGAGCCGTAAGTACACGTTCTTCAAGCCAAAGTACATCTTCTACGCCACCTACCTGTCGGAGAAAATCGGCTACTGGCGCTACATCACGATCTATCGCCATCTAGAGGCGCATCCGGAGTGCCGCATCTATCCGATCTTCCGCTTCTTCAAGAGCTGGTGCCAGGACGAAAACCGCCATGGCGACTTCTTCGATGCGGTGATGCGAGCGCAACCGCACGTGCTGACGGGTTGGCAATCCCGGCTGTGGTGCCGCTTCTTCCTGCTGTCGGTGTTTGCGACGATGTATTGCAATGACGTTCAGCGAGCGGATTTTTACGCAGCGCTGGGATTGGACGCCCGCGAGTACGACAAGCACGTCATTCAAAAAACCAACGAGACGGCCGGGCGCGTGTTCCCGATCGTGCTAAACGTAGATTCGCCGGAGTTCTACGAGCGCCTGGAAACCTGCACCCAAACCAACGCGAAACTGGACGCGATCGTGTCGTCGTCGGTTCCAGGTTGGTTGAAATCACTTCAGAAGCTACCGCTCTATGCTTCCAACGGCTGGCAGCTAGCGAAGCTGTTCTTAATGAAGCCAATTAACGTTTCAGCGCAGCATGGTGCCGTCCGCTAGTTTGTCAGGCTAACGTCTGTAGGGCATTCGAAAGTTCACTCCAAACGATCCTCTTGCACAGCAGGGGGATCTTTTTTCTGCCTCAGCTCATCGACGATGCCAGTTGGGGAGCTGGCGCGGACATTTCAACCCAGAACTTTCCTTGGATCTAATACCAACTCTAGGAAGTGCTGCGACAAATGGCAGCTCGGGAACTTTTACTCCCGGGGCTCGATTACACAATCTGTCGTAGGCATTCTGCAAATTGGTATAAACCACCATCCTAGAAATTTTCCTGATGCTTTCTTAAGCTTGAGAACCCTGCTTTTGAGGTCGGGTGCCAACTCATATCGGTGTCGGGCCGATGGCATGGCAAAATTAGGAGCACGATCGCGCGCGGAGTCAAGACACACAAGAGCATGACAGTTCTCGTAACCGGTGGCTTAGGCTTCATAGGCGGACATCTCGTGGATTTGCTTTTGGAGCGCGGCACGTCCGTCCGGATTCTCGACCTCGCCAAACCGGACGTACCGAAACCCGGGGTCGAATACTGGCAGGGGTCGATCGTTGATGCCGAGCTCGTGCGCTCGGCCGTATGCGGCGTCGATACAGTTTTTCACCTCGCTGCCAATGCCGGTTTGTGGTCCCCGTGCAAGCAAGACTTCCTCACCATCAACCAAATGGGGACGCGCAATATTATGGACGCGGCGATCGCCTATGGTGTTGGGCGCGTCGTTCATACCTCTACCGAAGCCATCCTCAAGAGCAACCGCCAAGGTCAACGCCCGTCGCGCGGCGAAGGTACGGCAACTACAGATGAATCAATACGTTTGCGGTTTGAAGACATGCTCGGTCCATACTGCCAGGGCAAGTTCCTAGCCGAGCAAGAAGCGTTTGCAGCAGCAGAGAAAGGCTTGCCCGTCGTTGTCGTTAACCCGACCGTGCCCCTCGGCCCGGGCGATCGCCGCATCACTCCACCCACTCGCATGGTGCTGGGATTTCTGAACGGTAAGTATCCGGCGTTTCTCGAAACCACGATCAACGCGATCGACGCCCGCGACGTAGCGCTTGGACACATTCTGGCTGCTGAGAAAGGTACGCCGGGCGAGCGGTACTTACTCGGAAGCGAAAACCTCCGCATGAGCGAGCTGCTGGCCGTGCTGCACGATCTAACGGCATTGTCCATGCCCCAACGGCGCGTGCCCTACTGGTTGGCATTGGCAGTCAGTTACGTTCAGGAATTCATTGCCGATACGCTGACCAAGCGTCCACCCGCTGCCCCCCTAACCGGCGTTCGTCTGGCTGGGACGCACCTGCATTTCGACAATCGCAAAGCCCGCGTGGAGCTGGGGATGATTTGTCGTCCGGTTCGCCTAGCCCTCGCCGACGCGATCGCCGACTACCTTCAACGCGGCTTACTCGAACGCCAGCCGATACAGCAGTAACAACCACTGCCACCATTAACGGGACCGGGGAGGCACTTTTTCACTGCGCTCATCCGTTCCCCAACCGCACCCGCAGGTACTCGTCGCGATGCCCGTTCCAACTACCGATCGATCGCTATCCCAAGCTCTACAGCAGATTGCCGCTGTCTTCGATATCGATGCGCTCCTACAACAGCACCACGATCGCCAATCGAGATCGGCGCAATCGCAGACGATCGATCCGATTTCCGAGCCGATCGCCTCAGGAGCAGCTCTGAAGCAGGAAATTGTGCGGTACTACCAACAAAGCGAAATCGGCTACCGGAAATATCATTCCCAACAGGGCAGCATTCACATGGCGATCGACGATGGTACTCGCTACGAACCGTCAGGGTACTACACGCAACCGAAACAAGTTGCAGAACACGTGCGAGCTTTACAGGCGCGATCGGTGCTGGAAGTTGGTTGTGGGAAAGGTTTCAACAGTCGATTTCTAGCACAAACGTTTCCCGACGTGCAATTTCTGGGACTCGATCTCACGCCGCTGCACGTGCGGCTTGCCAGTCGAGCTGCCCGCTTGTACGAAAATTTGCAGTTTCGCTTGGGCGATTTCAACCAAACGGGACTGGCGGCTAATGGTACCGATCTCGTTTTTGGGGTCGATTGTTTGTGCCACGCAGCAAGTGTATCGGCAGTTTTGACAGAACTCTACCGCGTCCTGCGACCGGGCGGGCGCTTGACGATCTTCGATGGTTTTCGCCGACCGGGATTCGACCGACAAACCTCCGATTTGCAAACAGCATCACAGCTTGTAGAAATCGGGATGGCCGTACCGATGGGTTTCCGGACAGTAGAAGCATGGCTTGAGGCTGCCCGATCCCTGGGCTTTACAGCCGTCGAAACACGCGATCGCACCGCTGGCATTTTGCCAACGCTCGATCGCCTACAAGCGCTGGCTCTGCGATTTTTCAAGCATCCTTGGCGCGCACGGCTGCTGAAATTTTGGATGCCCCCTTACCTCATTCGTAATTCCGTGGCAGGTCTGCTTATGCCGTATACTTGCACACTCGATTCCGGCACCCACAGTTACTACCAGCTAGTTTTAGAGAAGTCCGCTGCACCGAGCGATCGTTGATGCCGATCTTTGGTATCTTTGCTTGATGTCTCTATACTGGGTGGTCGAGGCAAACTGGTCACTTTCGGATGCGTTAATATTGTCGCTCGAACGGTCGACCTACAAAGTGTTTGTCTTGTCGGATAAACTTGGCTCGCGTTCTCCCATTGGATCGGCCTTAGATTCCGCAAGAGCCCATCGGATGCACAAAGGCAGTTCGATCGCGAAGGCATTTAGCAATTCTGGCAAGGATGCTGCACCTTTCTATTGCAAACATGTGGTCGTAGCTGATGCCATAGCGATCCCAGTCAGGAATAAGATATTTGTAGCACTGTTTTACTGGCGGATTGTAATGCCAATCGCTTTCATTACAAACCCGATCTTTTGAATCGAGAGCAGCCATTTGGAATTCGTGACATGCCTCTACTACCAAAAAGGAGCTTGGGACAAATGCGAATGCGGAAAATGAGATTACTGTATAAGTAAACCATCGCACAGCGATCGCGATCCTTCACGAACCTACGACGATCTTCCAGAATGAAACGCCCAGCAAGAGTGTTACGAGGTGCTGCGGCCACAACAGGCTTAGCGGCTGACGGGCAATGGTTTGCGTCAAGGCGATCGCCAATACGACACCGGTAATTAGTGTCATTCCTTGTAGAAAGGCAATGACAGCAGGGTCAGCGGCAACGGCAAATTGACTGCCGCCGCCCAGTCCAACTGTTGCGAAGGCAACTGGCACCAACTGACCGCCTTCGATCAGCCCCAATCGCAAGTAATGGGCTAAGTTTGCTGCAAGCACGAGCGGTAAGTAACCGTATGCCAGTTCCACAAAAGCCCGCGGTTTGGGATGGACTTTCTGAGGAGAGAGTTGCTGCGAGAGCCAAAGATTACCTCGCACGATCGCTTGCGCGATAAATGGAGCAAGTGCGGGCAACCCGAGTGCCGCTATAGAAGCAACTACATGTACCCAAAAGCGATCCAGCTGCCAGCTGACATCCAACATTGCCTGCAATTCCGACAAGCGATGTAAAAATACCACATCTAGCAACAACAACATTAGGGCAACTTCGTACGCACGGGGTTGGTGTGTTGTCCATAGTTCCATGCCGGGCGGACGCAAATTGACCTCCACCGATCGGTGCGGGCAGGCTTTTAAACAGGTCATGCAAAGCACACAATCGCGGTTGTCTTGGAGTTGTGCCGGATGCGAGTACAGCGGGCAGCCGTTCGTTTCTTGACCTTCACCTTTGCGCGGACCCCCTTTGTAGCATTGGTAGGTCGTGCATTCTGCCGAACAGGTCCCTTGCTGAGCGCGCAGCTCGGTTATTGCCAGTTTGGCGAACATCCCATTCATTCCACCGATCGGACAAAGATAACGACACCAGAAGCGCCGCTCGAATAACAGCGAGAAGATGGTTGCTCCAGCAGTGATCAGCAATAGCAAACATGCCGAAAGGTAAGCCGTGTCTTCGAGGTTCCACAGCTCTTCCCATAGCAGAATCAGAGCGAACAGACCGAACAAAAACCATCCCCCCCAGCGTTCGGCTGATTGACGCGGCCAGCGCTTGAGTTGGCGCGGGAACATCTGCAGCGATAGCTTTTGAGCGAGTTCGCCGTAGATTGCAAAGGGGCAAATCGCGCACCACAACCTGCCGACGAAGGGAAAGCCAATTAGCACCACCGGCCACCACCACGCCCAAAACAAATTCAGCCCGACATTTTCGGACCGCGTTTGCGGCCCTAGAAATAGGATAGCGACGGTCAGGGCGAAGGCCGGCGCGACGACCCAATAATTGAAGCGCTCGGGATACCAAATACTTTTCAGGAAGCGGCGGAAACTGGGATAGGTATCGAGTAGGTTCAACCGCAGCTGTTTTTTCTTACTCTGGGAGGGCCAGACAATTTCTTCGGTTAATTCTTCCCGACTATCTAGCTGGACGATCGCGCGGCGGATTAGGTTTTCCAACTCCGTCAAGTTATCGGGAAAATCGTAGGCTTGCAAGCGGCGGATGGCTTCGGGGGCAACGCGAGGTTTGGGTCGTCCTTTCCCGCGCCAGATCAGGTTGATGTAATAGTTGACTTGGTCGCTGAGGTCGGACTTGCGAACGCGCAGCGGCGGGACTTTGATCGAACGGTTCACCAACTTATCGAGCTGAGGAACGGCCCGCTCGGCAATGAGAATCGTGCGTGCCTGCGCTGGTTGCGGATCTCCAGGGAAATCGCCCGGTCGGGCAATGGGAGTGTAGGTTCCGGTTGCAAGCCAGCGAGCGATCGCTGGCATCAGGTCTTCATCTAAGTCCTGGATATTATTGAGCACGAGCGTGCCCGTTCCCAACGCGGCAATGATTCCAGGCTTGCCACCTACCCGCCCGAAGAGCTCCGCGCCACTCGTTTGGAGGGTTCCGCAGTCGAGTTTGACAATCGGCTCGCGGCGGCGGCTCGACCCAAAGTGAATCAATGCGGCGATGTTGTCTTTGCCGAGACCCGGTTCGCCGATAATACGCGTGGAGTCGCAACTCTCTGCAGTGTGATTGACTTGTTGGCGCAGGCGGACGGCATAGCGACTTTTGCCAATGATGCCCCGGCGCGCCTTCGTCACGAGATAGGGACGCAAGATGTAAGCGCGCTCTTGTTGGTCGCTCAGTTGCGAAGATAGCTGAGCGACTTCCTCGGCCAGCTGCTGCGTAAACACCTGTGAGATCGCGGCAAACTTGGCGTTCAGGGCCCGGAACTGCTCGGCGGATAGCAACCAAAGCTGACAATCGCTTAAGGTCGAAACGGTTTCGCGGGATGGCTGATCGAGCAGCAATGCCTGGAAGTTCAGGAGCGCGCCAGGCAATAGATTCAAGCTCGGCGAAAGATGCCTAGTTCGCGCGGGGCGCAGGCGATCGGGCGCATGAGTTTCGAGCCGTCCGGATTGCAACACGAATAGCCCGATTGGGAGCTCGCCAGCGGTGACAAGCGTCCGTCCGGCCGGCACCTTACGGGACTGGAGTAAGGGGGCGATCGCGGTCAGGACCTCCTGGGGTAAGATGCTCAGCGCCGTTCGCTCTTGCAACCAGGTGACGCAATCGGAGGAAATCATGGGTGAGGCGCGATCGCTGCGCGGAGTCCTGTGCCCTTATGGTAGTGCAGGGATCTCTGGGGTCCTTGCAAAGATAGCAATTTCGAGACCGGGTGCGAGTTTGCCCCGGGCACACGATTGTGCCGCTGCTTAAAGGGAACCCAAGCATTTCTTGCTTTGGCTTTCAGGGGGAAGTGCCGAGCGTCTGCCAGTACAAATGCATTCGTTGGTAGGCTCAGATAACTCGCATCGCTGACATGCTGCACGTCCGCCAAACTAAAGGGTCCGAGCGGCGATGATAAAATCGCAAATGCCGTATTAGTAGTGTCGAGAGAGCCGGAATGGCGGAGACGATTTTTTTTAACGCCCTGCGCGAGGCAACTGATGAAGAAATGGCGCGCGACGAGACCGTTTTCGTCCTAGGCGAAGACGTCGGTCACTATGGCGGCTCGTACAAGGTCACGAAAGATCTTTACAAAAAATACGGCGAGCTACGCCTGCTCGACACGCCGATCGCCGAGAACAGTTTCATGGGAGTCGCCATTGGTGCTGCGATGACCGGCTTGCGGCCGGTTGTTGAGGGCATGAACATGGGATTCTTGCTACTCGCATTCAACCAAATCGCCAACAATGCCGGCATGTTGCGCTACACCTCCGGCGGCAACTTCAAAATCCCCATCGTGATCCGCGGTCCCGGTGGGGTCGGCCGCCAACTTGGTGCCGAGCATTCCCAGCGCCTGGAAGCCTATTTCCAAGCCGTGCCGGGCTTAAAAATCGTTGCCTGTTCGACGGCCTACAACGCGAAAGGCTTGCTCAAAGCTGCCATTCGCGACGATAATCCCGTGTTGTTTTTCGAGCACGTCTTGCTCTATAACCTCAAAGAAAACCTGCCCGACGGCGAATACTGGCTGCCGCTTGATAAAGCCGAAGTTGTGCGCCCGGGACGCGATGTGACGATCCTGACCTACTCGCGGATGCGCCATCACGCGCTGCAGGCACTCAAAGAAATGGATGCTGCGGGCATCGACCCCGAGATTATCGACTTGATTTCCCTCAAGCCGCTAGACATGGAAACGATCGCGCGTTCGGTGCGCAAAACCCACCGCGTCATCATCGTCGAAGAGTGCATGAAAACCGGCGGCATCGGAGCCGAGCTGGCCGCCCGTATCAACGAGCAGCTCTTTGACGAGCTGGACGCGCCGGTCGTCCGCCTTTCCTCCCAAGACATCCCAACGCCCTACAACGGCATGCTCGAACGCCTGACGATCGTGCAGCCATCGCAAATTGCCGAAGCCGCCCAAAAAATGATGGCGCTCCAAGTCTAGACGGATGTCCCGGTCCGGCGCGCGCCCGACTGTCGGGAGTCGCATCCCAGCTACAATTGCCCGTCCTATTAGACCGCTGGCTTCACCGCTCCGAGCACCAGATCGCCTAGAGTAACCTCCTATGCAACGACAGCGCTTGACCTTCGGCTTGATGCTCGTCCTCGCGATCGCCGCGATTGTCGTGCTTGTCAACCTGCCGCTTTCACTCGGTTTGGACTTACGCGGCGGCGCACAACTCACCGTGCAGGTGCAACCGACCGACGAGATTCCGAACATTAATAGCGACCAGCTCGACGCGGTGAAAAGCGTCCTGGAGAATCGAGTGAACGGATTGGGCGTTGCCGAACCCGTGGTGCAGACAGTCGGCGAGGACAAGATCGTCGTGCAGCTGCCGGGCGTTAGCGACCCCGAACAAGCCGAGCGCGTCCTCGGCGGGACCGCTCAACTCGAGTTCCGCGAACAGCTACGCGATACTGAGGACGCCTTTGCGCAACTGTTCAGCCAGCAGCGCCTCCTGCTCTTCGAGATCGACCAGCTGCGTGCGGCTGACAACCCCGATCCCGAAGCGATCGCCGAAGGAGCCGACGCACTTGAGGACGCCAATCGCGCCTTACTGCCTCTGTTTGGCGAAGCGCTGTTAAGCGGACGCGAGCTGCGCGACGCCCGAGCCGAGCCGCTCCAAACCGGAAATGGGTGGCAGGTGACACTGCGTTTCAACCCCCAAGGGGCAGACGCCTTCGCCGAGCTGACTCGCAACGTGGCCGGTACCGGACGCACGCTCGGCATTTTCCTCGATGACGTCCTCGTCAGCGCGCCCTCGGTTGGGGCTCAGTATGCCGATCGCGGCATCACCGGCGGCAGCGCAGTTATCAGCGGCAACTTCTCCGCCCAAGACGCTCAAGATTTGGCCATTCAGTTGCGTGGCGGTTCGCTACCGCTGCCGGTGGCGATTGTCGAGAATCGCACCGTCGGTTCAACCCTCGGCCGCGACAGCATCCAGCGCAGCATCTACGCCGCCCTAGCCGGGCTGCTATTGGTGTTGGTGTTCATGGTCGTTTACTACCGCCTGCCGGGCGCGATCGCCAACGTTGCACTAACGATCTACGCGGTGCTGACCCTGGCAGCTTACGCGCTCGTCGGCGTGACGCTGACGCTGCCGGGGATTGCCGGATTTATCCTCAGCATCGGCATGGCCGTGGACGCGAATGTCTTGATCTTCGAACGCACGCGCGAGGAACTGCGCGCCGGGAAAACCCTATACCGCGGCGTCGAGTCCGGTTTTTACCGGGCTTTTTCTAGCATCCTTGACAGTAACGTCACCACGCTGATTGCCTGTGGGGCGCTGTTCTGGCTCGGATCGGGACTGGTGCGCGGTTTCGCGCTCACGCTGGGGATCGGTGTTGCGATCAGCATGTTTACCGCATTGACCTGCAGCCGCACGCTAATGCTCATTGCCGTCCTCGGCTTCCCCAGTGTCCGCCGCAAGCCCGAGCTATTCTGCCCGAAACTGTCGCTCGCGGCTAAAACTGCCCAGATGTGACCTCGTTCTGGACCCTAGAACCCTCACAGAATCTACTTCACCGGTGCAATGTGCCCGATCGCCCATGAAACTTAGCGTTATCAAGCAGCAGCGCCTCTGGTGGACGGTCTCTGCCGTCGCCGTTCTCACCTGCGCGATCGCGATCGGTTTGTGTCTCGTGCGTTTTAACGCCCCGCTACGACCGGGTCTTGATTTCATTGGCGGTACGCGCTTGCAACTCGCCCGCGACTGCTCCATATCTGCAAACTGCGACGAAGCGATCGATGTTGCTGCCGTTCGGCAATTGCTCGACGCGCAAGGGCTTGGCAACAGCAGCATCCAGGCCGTTGGCAAGCGCCAGCAGGAGTTAATCGTTCGCACCCGTACCCTCGATGTGGACGCGCGCGAGCGCCTTCAAGGCGAGCTGACCGAGGCGATCGGACGCTTCGATCCCGCCCTCACTCAGATCGATACGGTCGGACCGACGATCGGGCGGGAACTTTTCGTGTCCGGGGTTCTGGCTCTAATGGTGTCGTTTTTCGGCATCGTGGTGTATCTCAGCACCCGCTTTCAGCTCGACTACGCGATCTTCGCCATCCTGGCACTGCTGCACGATGTGGCGATCGTAACCGGCGTTTTCGCGGTGCTGGGGCTGGTAGCCGGGACAGAAGTTAACAGCCTGTTTCTGGTGGCGCTGCTGACGGTTGTTGGTTTTTCAGTCAACGATACGGTGGTGATCTACGATCGCATTCGCGAGGTGGCCAATCAGCGCGAAGACGACACGCCATTCGGCGCGATCGTCGACGATGCGGTGAATCAGACGCTAACCCGTTCTATCAACACGACGCTAACAACGCTGCTACCCCTGCTGGCGATCTTCTTTTTCGGCGGCGAAACGCTCCAGGATTTTGCCCTAGCCCTGACGATCGGGTTTGCGTCTGGCGCGTATTCGAGCATTTTTCTGGCAAGCACTCTGCTAGCCTTATGGAGAGAGCGTCAGCCAGCGACTGCGATCGCGACCTCGGACGAAACTTGACCTCACTCGCAAGATGTCCGGAGTCTATTCGGGGCAATTGGGCGAATGCCGAGCAATAATGACTGACTTTTTGGTTCGGGAGCGCACTAGCGAACGTTCGCCGGCTGCAGCGTGCCACATTTCGTTCGATGACCACGTCGAGCGCTTGCATCGCTTTACGGTGACCTGCCGCTGGGTGGTGGTCGGGACATGCTGGCTGGTTCTTACGCCCCTAGCATTGTGGGCCATGCGCGGTGAATTCGACCTCTGGCATTCGCATTTCACCTTTGCAGCCGTACGCTACGCCCTACGATACAACTTGCCGTCGACTTTAACGCTTTCTTTCTGTTTGGGCTTCACTACAGCCACGCTGATGTGGCAAAGCCGCAACATTCTTTTCGGCTGGCCGCTGCGCTACCGTCGCGGTTTGGAAAAGCAGGTACGCTACATCCTTGCCTGCGGACCCCAGCACCCCCTTTGGCGTTGGACAGTCGGCAAGCTGCTGCAGTAATTTGCGAAGCAACCGGTCGATAGACGCAAAATTAGGACGCAAGATTGACGAGTAGCCATGGTAGTTTGGCCCGAGCCCGATGTTTCCCTAGCCGCATTTGTCGCACCGACTGCGACCGTGATGGGTGACATAGCGATCGCTGCTGGAGCGAGCATTTGGTATGGGGCGGTGTTGCGCGGCGACGTGGAACGGATCGAGATCGGAGCACAAGCGAACGTTCAGGACGGAGCGATATTGCACGGAGACCCGGGTCAACCAACCGTTCTGGAAGCGTTTGTGACGGTCGGACATCGTGCAGTAGTCCATGGCGCGCACGTTGAGTACGGGTGCTTGATCGGCATCGGTGCGGTCCTACTCAATGGCGTGCGCGTCGGGGCCGGCAGCATCATCGGTGCGGGATGTGTAGTTGCCAAAGACGTCCCCCCGAGATCGCTCGTCATGGGCGTCCCTGGCAAGGTCCGCCGCGACATCTCGGACAACGAGGCTGCGGATCTAATCGAGCACGCCCGACGCTACGAACGGCTCGCGCTCGTCCATGCCGGCAAAGGGACCGATCTTGGTTTTCACAAAGCGTAAGCATCCAGTGCAGGGGTAAGACATGCGGATGCCAGACACCAGTGCTCGCGGCGATCGAGCTCCCGCTGGTGCTGATCGAGCTGAGATTGCCAGGAGGGCAGTCTACGAGTTAGCAGGATCTAAGCCACGAGCCCTGCTCGCAGTGCCCGAACGGCTGCTTGCGTGCGATCGTCGGCGCAGAGCTTATTCAGGATGTTGCGAACGTGGGTTTTCACCGTGCCGACGGTAATGTAAAGGCGTTCGGCAATTAGAGCGTTGCTTGCTCCCTCAACAATTAGCTGTAGCACTTCTAACTCTCGCTCGGTCAGGGGATAGGCTTCGACCATCTGCTCGTATTCGGGGTCGGCAGCTTCAATTTCAACCGTCCGCTTCGGCGATGTTTCGGCACCGCGGGTCCTGGCTAAGACAACGCGCGCGATCGCCGGGTCGATCCAGGAACTCCCATCGCGAGTCACTTTGAGTGCTTCGAGCAGCAGGTCGAAACTAATATCTTTCATGCAGTAGGAGTCGGCACCGGCTGCGAAGGCAGCTAGCACGGCCTCTTCGCTGTCCTGCAAGGTGAGAATCAGCACCTTGACATCTCGTAACGTACTATCCTCCTCCCTTTGCTCGCTCTTGAGGGCGCGCGTGAGCTCGATACCGTCCATATCCGGCAGACCGATATCGATAATTGCCACATCCGGGCACTGCTGTCGGATCAATTCCAGTCCTTGAGCTGCATTTGCCGCCTCGCCTTTGTAGACAATCTCCTCGCGCTGAGCGAGGGCGGTGCGAATCCCAACACGGGTCAGATCGTGGTCCTCAATAAGGACGACATTGATTTTACTCATCTCGAAAACAAGCCTCCGTTCGATAAAAACCTTACGCCCCCACTCGTGTTGGCGCAACGCCCGCAAGTGGGTGATTGGGGACTTCAAGCACTTCAGGAGCTGCGAACGGATTGCTACCGCGAATCATAGGGAACCGCGATCGCCTACCGATCGCTGGCGCGATTGCAAATGAAAATAGCCTTCACGGCTGCAATCGACAAGATCGCCCATAGATGGTAATTCCCATTACGAATGCTACACCGATCGTTTTTTCCAAAGCCGGGAATCCCTAGCCGCGCAACGATCCGTAGCAAGCGGCTGCAAAGGTGTAAACATATGTTGCGAACACTGGCTAACTTTGTTAAGATTCTTATCAAGGTCAAGAACCTAGTTTCCGTACTTATTTAAGGGACTTGCGGTCTCAGTGCGGTTTAGGTTTTCTCCTCCCAACGCAGCAAGCCGATCGAGCCAGCCTTTCGAGGCTGGCTTTTTTTTGCCGGTTCGCGAGAACCCAGCCCGACGACCTTTCGGCATGAGGGGCTGACGCGATCGCGCGGATAATCTCCACCCCGGAAACGTGATGGGGCACGACGGTCCCCGACAACTGGAGCGAGCTCGAGTACATACCGTTCAAGCCAAGAACGTGTAGGCAAGCGTCAGGAGAAACGTCAATTGGGCGGCGATTGCAAAAATATACGCGACGACGCGCGGTCGAAACACTGACAGCAACAGCCCAGCTGCTTTGATATCCACGATCGGACCGAAAACCAGGAAGGCCAGCAAGGAACCGGTCGTGAACGTGGCGGCAAACGAAAGCGCAAAGAACGCATCCACTGTCGAGCAGATCGACACCAACGCCGCCAGTAGCATCATGGCCACAATCGACAAAACTGGACCCTCACCGAGACCGACAACGAGTTCGCGCGGGGCCAGCACCTGGATAGCTGCCGCGATCGCGCTGCCTAAGATCAGCATCGCACCCAGCTCGCGCAGCTCCACGACGACATTGTTAGCGAAGAGCTCCAGGCGACGCTTTACCGCGTTGCGCCCGTCCGTTGCCGTTGCGGTCAACGGTAGGGTTTCTAGGCGTGTGGACCGTCCCGACTGACCGAGGACGTAAGTTCCTGATTGCAACCCGACCGTTGCGGCTGCGCTCCCCGACGGAATGTTCGCGCGTTCGCGTCCGTAGGTTTCCATTAACGCCATGCGGCGGACGAGTTTCGGTTGCAGGAGTCCGCGAGCATCCCGCTGCACGCCGAACAAACAGGCAATCGTAACGGCAATAATGAGCGAGAGCACTACTCGCAGGACAACAATTTCCGGCTGGTCGCGGAACGCCACCCATGTCGACCAAATTGCGATGGGATTGACCGTGGGTGCTGCCAGCAAAAACGCGATCGCCACAGATGCTGGCGCGCGCTGCATGAGCAACCGGCGGGCAACGGGAATGTTACCGCACTCGCAAACCGGGAATAGCAAGCCCGTGAGGCTCCCCACCATCGCTCCCAACAGCGGGTGACGCGGCAGCCGTGCGAGCAACTGCCGCTCGTCGATCCACAGCAGCATCAGGCTAGAGAGAATCACGCCTGCGAGCAAAAATGGCATCGCCTCGACGACGAGACTCATGAAGAGCGTAAACCCCTCGTGCAATCGCTCCATTCTGCCTCAGTAAATCCGTTCAGTATCCATTGGGAGTGCGTCGAACTCGCTGGTCGGAGACGTGCCCTCGAACCGACAAGTCTCCAAGCGCAACTCCGATCTTGCGATGTCGATCCGGTCAGGACTCCGTGTTTGCTTGCGGCCCTGGGGAAGCCGGATCGGAGGTTCATCGTCCTGCGGCCTCCGTCTATTGTTCCACAGGCGGTCCGACCGGCACTCACTTGCACTACATCGACTTGAAGAAGGAACTACTCGCTTGCAACCGTTGGCAGTTGAATGAAGTACGGTGCCAACTTGTTCTTCAGGTATGGAGCAGTGCGGCATCGATCTGCGCGTAGAGAGAGTCTCGTGCCGAAGAATTATCCAGAACTACATCAGCAGCAGCGATCTTTGCAGAGAGAGGCATCTGGGTGTCAATGCGCGCGCGGGCAAGGTCGGACTCCAGCTCATCGCGGGCTTGCAGGCGCGCGAGCTGTTGCGCTTCGCTACAGCTCACCACCCAAATTTCTGTTGCGAGGTCGGTCATGTCTGCTTCGAACAGCAACGGTACGACAATCGCTGCCGTCGGGATGGTCAGTTGGTCTAGCGCTTGGCGCAGGCGATCGCGCACGTATGGATGGATTTGTGCTTCGAGCCACTGGCGCTCGGCGCGATCGCTGAAAATGATGTCGCCGAGGGCCCGGCGGTGCAAGCTCCCGTCCCTCAGGACGATCTGTCTGCCGTAGCGATCGCGAATGCGCTGCAGGATCTCCGTCTGCGGCGCCACAGCTTCGCGGGCGAATAGGTCGGCATCGAAAACCGGCAGCCCGTGGCGTTCGGCAAGGTAGTCGGCAACAGTACTTTTGCCGGTGGCAATGCCACCAGTAACCGCGATCGCGCGAAGGGGCTCAGAGCACATGCACCTCAATCCTCCGGGAAGCGCTCGACCGGGAGCTCCAGCGCTAGGACTGCCGGAGACACTAGGCGATCGAGCTTCCGCAACTCGGACGCTTTGTTGTATGCCCCAGCGTCCAACCCCAGCCCCACAACTACTTGCAGATCGACGATCCAAAACTCCGGGATTCCGAGATCGCGAGATCGCTCTCGCTCGGCAAGGTAGTCGCGATCGTGCCGCATCTCGGCAGGACTCACGACTTCAACGTCAACTATTGGTGGAACCATCGACACTGGCAAGGTGTTGCGCTTAAACAACTGTTGGAAGTGCTCCGCAAGTTAACCATCATGTCGCGACAGCAGTTCTGGGTTCGCTTTTTACTTCCAGTTCCCGTTCGTGGAGGCAGGCGCGAGATCGTCTCCACGATTCGGTTTGCCGTTCAATCCGCGCCTTCAATCGGAGCGAAGCCTTGGCGCTGGATGTTTTCTGTCACGACCCGCGGTTCGAGAAACTGCAAGAGGTAATCCGGTCCGCCGGCTTTGGAACCCATGCCGGACATTTTGAAACCCCCGAAAGGCTGACGCGACACGATCGCACCGGTGATACCGCGGTTGATGTAGCAGTTACCCACCTCGAGCTCCTCAGCTGCGCGTTTGAGATGGTCGGGCGTGCGTGAGTAGATGCCACCCGCGAGCGCATAGTCCGTCCCGTTGGCGATCGCTAGCGCGTCGTCGAAGTCGGCGGCGCGCAGCACGGCCAGCACCGGCCCGAAGATTTCCTCCTGGGCGATCGTGGCATCGGGCGCAACGTCGGTGAAAATCGTCGGTCCGACGTAGTAGCCACCGGCGGGAGCGGTCATTTCCAGTGCGAGGGTGGCTGCTTGCTTGCCCTTAGCAATATAGTCGCGAATGCGATCGCGCGCGGCCGCATCGATAACGGGACCGACCGCGGTTCCAGGTAAGTCGGCGCGTCCGACGGCCAGCGATCGCGTCGCTTCTACCAACCGCTCGCAGAAGGTGTCGTACACCGGAGCCATGACGATCGCGCGCGAACAGGCCGAGCACTTCTGACCGCTGTAGCCGAAGGCCGAAGTTACAACACCGGCAACGGCTTGGTCGAGATCGGCACCTTCATCGACGATCAGGGCATTCTTGCCGCCCATCTCGGCAATCACGCGCTTGAGATGGCGTTGTCCGGGCTGCACGCGGGCGGCTTTGGCGTAAATCTCGCAGCCCACTTCCCGCGAGCCGGTAAAGGCAATCAGGTGAACGTCCGGATGTTGCACCAAGCGATCGCCAGCAGTGGCACCGCGACCGGGCACGAACTGGAAGACGCCCGGCGGCACGCCGGCTTCGACCAATATCTCGGCGATCTTGGCAGCGATGACGGCAGTCGGTGCGGCTGGCTTGAGTAACGTACAGTTCCCGGCTACCAGCGCCGCAACGGTCATGCCCGTGGCAATCGCGATCGGGAAGTTCCAGGGCGAGATGACCGCGGCAACGCCGCACGGCTGGTAGTGCAAGCGGTTGGTTTCCCCGGCGATGTCGAACTGGTGCCCGGCGTTGAGGCGCTCCATTTCATCAGCGTAGTAACGGCAGAAGTCGATCGCCTCGGACACTTCAGCGTCCGCTTGGGGCAGGATTTTCCCAGCTTCCAAACACACCCAAGCAGTCAGTTCGGCACGGCGGACTTCCATCAGGTCGCCGGCCTTGCGGATAATCGCGGCGCGCTCGCGGGCGGGCGTTCGCCGCCACTGTGGGAAGGCAGCTTTGGCTGCTGCAACAGCGCGATCGGCTTGCGCAACGGAAATTTGTCCGACGATGCCGATGACCGCACTGGTGTCGGACGGGTCGAGCGAGTTTTTGGTCGTCTCGGTGGTGACGTATTCGCCAGCAATCAGTGGCTGATAGGTCTTGCCCAACTGCGCGCGGACCTTCTCCAGCGCTCGAACTGAGCGATCGCGCAGTTCGCTACGGGAGTAATCGGTGTCGATCGCGTTCGCAAAGGTGCCGGGATTGGGCTTGGGTTGTTGCTCGACGGGCTTGGGCTGCGGCGGGGCGAGCAGTTCCTCCACGGGACGGTCTTCGAGACTTTGACGCAGAAACGAACTATTGGCCGTGTTTTCCAACAAACGGCGGATCAAATACGCCATGCCCGGCAGTAGCTTGCCGTAAGGTGCGTAAACCCGGACGCGGTGGCCGCGCTTGACTAAGGCTTTGGCAAGTGCGTCGCCCATGCCATAAAGCACCTGCAGCTCGAAACGGCGGCGCGGAATCTGCAACTCCTCGGCGATCGCGATCGCGCGGGCTTGGGAGCGCACGTTGTGACTGCCGATTGCGGCGTAAAGATGCTCGTGATTTTCCAGCAGCAGCTGTGTCAGGTGTTCGTAGTTGCGATCGGTTTCAGCTTTGTCGTTGAAAACCGGTTGGGGCCAATGATGTTGCGTTGCCTTGATGGTTTCTTGGTCCCAGTAAGCGCCTTTGACAAGGCGCACCGTGACGGGGGCGCCGCGCTCTTGCGCCCAGGCAATCAGCCCTTGTAAATCTACTTCCGAGTCGCGCAGGTAGCCTTGCAGCGTGACGCCGATGTCAGTACGGGTGCGGAATTCGTCTTCCAGCAAGAGTTCCTTTAGGATCGCGAGCGTCAGGTCTTTGTAGGCGTACTGCTCCATATCGAAGTGGATCGCGGCACCCAACTCGGCTGCGCGGCGCAGCAACGTACGAGTACGATCGCAAACTTTCGCTTTACTTCCCACCGGATCGAGCGGGTCGAACTGCGAGTAGAACGCCGTCAGCTTCACCGAGACTTGGACTTTGGGCAGCGCTTCGTTATCTGCGCAATCGATTTCGGGAACAGCCGACCACGCTCGCGAAGCCGCGGTGAGCTGTTCCAGCAAGTCGAGATAGCGTTGCAAATAGGCTTGCGCCTCGCTTTCGGCGATCACGGCTTCGCCGAGCAAGTCGATGGTGAACGCCATCTTGTCTGTGCGGAGGCGCTCGACGGTTTTAATGACCTGCTTGACGTTCTCGCCAGCAATGTATTTGGACGCAAGCGTTTCAACAGCCTTCTTAAAGGTAGCTGCAGCGGTTTGACCGGGCAGCGAATCGGGCTCAGTGAAGTTGAAGAAAAGGTTTTTAAGCGCGCCGGGCAACTCGACATCCTCGCGACCGAGGTATTGTTGCAGGTGCCGGGCAACCTCGCGGTTACTCTGGAGGGCGGGCAGGCAGTCAATCAGGTGGAACAACTGCACGCGCAGGCCAGGGTTGCCCATCGTCCAAGCAAGGAGCTTGTCGTCGAGGCGAACTCGGTCGCGAACGCGATCGAAGAAGGACCGGTTCTCGAACCTATGGGCCAATAGCTGGCGGGCGATCGCTTGAGTTCGATCCTCGTAATTCTTGCAACCCGTTGCCTGCGACAGTTCCAATACCACGGTGGTGTCTTCCTTCCCAATTGGTAACTTTGCGGCTCTAAATCTAATGTAAAGAATCCCTGCGGGCGATCGCGTCGGCTCGGTTGTCTCCGAAGGGAAGCTTCCCTGGCACGGGCATTAGTGCGACGACAGATTAGGATTGCCCATTGATAATTACTGGCAAGCAGCGCCGCAATCGAGCGACCGATCGATCGGCCAATCAACGCCGCCTGTATTCCGAACAATCCAGACAAAAGCCAGAAAAATTTCTGCTTGAGTAAGGTCGAGGAGGTGAGGCGATCGATCGAATTTCCCCTCCAAACATCTCCACAAACGTTCTCCAACCTTGCAGAATAGTGCCGCGCCGCCCGAGCGCAGTTGGGCGGGGTCAATACGCGCCCGCCGACATCGCGAACGTAACCGCCGTATCTTTCCCTGCTAGCATCGGCTCGACGCGCTCCTCTACCGCCCCATGTCCCGTCCTGTCGTATATTTTGCCGTCACCGGTCACGGTTTCGGTCACGCCGTACGCGCGGCCTCCGTTGCTGCCGCCCTCCAACATCTCAACCCAGACGTACTCCCCGTCCTCGTCACTCCAGCTCCGCATTGGTTGCTTGCCTCTTACTTGGGCGATGATTTTCTGCATCGCCCGCGAACCTTCGATGTTGGTGTGGTCCAATCCGACAGCTTACAGATGGATTTACCAGCTACGGCGGCAAGCTGGCAGGCAATCCGCGATCGCGCCGCGCAAATTATCAAGAGCGAAGCCGATTTCATCCGCACCAATCGCGCGCGCCTCGTCGTTGCTGACATCCCACCCCTAGCCGGGGAGATCGCCCGCGCGGCCGGCGTTCCTTGCTGGGCTATCGGCAACTTCGGCTGGGACTTCATCTATCGCGACTGGGGCGAGGACTTCACCGAACTCGTCGACTGGATTGCCGAACAGTACGCCCGGTGCGAGTTATTGTGGCGCTTGCCCCTCCACGAAGCGATGGGGGCTTTCCCCACCATCCGCGACGTCGGTTTGACGGGGGGCATTCCGCGCCTCAGTGTCGACGAGGCACGGGCATTCGGGCTGAGCACAGAGCGAGACCGTACCGCGCTACTAACCTTCGGCGGGTTGGGTCTGGCGCAGACTCCTTATCACAATCTCGAGCGCTTCCCCGATTGGAAGTTCATCACCTTCGACGCTAATGCCCCGGAGCTGCCAAACCTCATCCGGGTTCGCGATCGCCGCTATCGGCCGGTAGACTTTATGCCCTTTTGCGAACGCGTCGTTTCCAAACCGGGGTTCAGTACCTTCTCCGAAGCGATGCGCCTCAGTATCCCGATTGTTTCGCTGACACGCGAGGGGTTTGCCGAGTCGCCCGTCTTGCTGGCCGGCTTGCAGGACTACTCCGCCCACCAAATCGTTGAGGCCGACGAGTTCTTCCACGGCAACTGGAGCTTCCTGCACCGATCGCCGACGCCCGCCCGCCAGCCTGGAGCCATCTCCACCGATGGCTCCGAAACGATCGCTCGAGCCATCTGCGAGTACCTGAGCACCACGCGAGCGTCACCCAGCATCCACCCGCGATGAAGCGCACGGGTCGCAATGCCGGGAAATTGCCAGCCGAGCCGAAACTATAATGCCAGTGGATCGCGGCAGGATCGCATCGATAAACAGCATGCGGTTTGGGAATTCCGAACCTGACGATCGCTGCCAGCATAAGGCTCACAGCATCGCCATACAGGAAACGTAGCCGAGCGATCGCCCCATCTCCGCACAGCTCAGCGCAACCGATGCCCCACCATCAGGCAGTTTTACACGTTCGCACCAGCGGGAAATGCCTGCACAAGCTCACAGCCGACATCGCGCGCGTCGTTGCCGACTCGGCGATCCTCACGGGGCTGTGTACGGTGTTCGTCCGCCATACGTCCGCAAGTCTGTTAATCCAGGAAAATGCCGATCAGGACGTCCTGGTCGACCTGTCGAATTTCTTTGCCAAGCTCGTCCCGGAGGACGATCGCTACATCCACAACAGCGAAGGACCGGATGACATGCCCGCCCACATCCGCTCGTCCCTGACACGAACCTCAGAGCAGATTCCGATCGCCAATGGGCGGTTGCTGCTAGGAACCTGGCAAGGGGTTTATCTGTGGGAACACCGCCAGCGCAGTCATACCCGTGAAGTGGTGGTTCACGTCAGCGGCACCTAGTTCGCGTTCGGGGAGTAAACTGCTGCCAAGACAGCGCCGAATGGATTGCTGTGGACTGAGGCGATCGCGTGCCGAGCCCTGAAGGTGTGGCGCGATCGCTCGAGCTAATATGGAATGCTGTAGCCGCGACAACAACACCGCCGCGAGTCGGCAACCGTCCCATGAACGCGCCGCAAACGTTATTCGACAAGATTTGGCAAAACCACGTCGTCCACCAGCGCGACGACGGCACTTGCATTCTCTACATCGACCGCCAGCTCGTTCATGAAGTGACCAGCCCGCAAGCCTTCGAGGGATTGCGTCTTGCCGGTCGCCAGCCGCGCCAGCCTCACGCCGCCCTCGCCGTTGCCGACCACAACGTGCCAACGAGCGATCGCGCAGCGGGAATTGCCGACCCAGAAAGTCGCTTGCAGATCGAGACTCTAGAGCGCAACGCCGTCGAATTCGGCATTCAGTTTTTCTCCATGAGCGATCGCCGTCAGGGCATCGTTCATATCATCGGCCCCGAGCAGGGGTTGACGCAGCCGGGGATGACGATCGTCTGCGGCGACAGTCACACCTCCACCCACGGCGCTTTTGGCGCGCTGGCTTTCGGCATCGGCACCTCAGAAGTCGAGCACGTCTTGGCGACGCAGACCTTGCAGGCGCGCAAGCCCAAGAACATGCGCATCACCGTCAACGGCACGCGCGGCATTGGCGTGACGGCTAAGGACTTGATTCTGGCAATCATCGGTCGCATCGGGACGGCGGGCGGCACCGGTCACGTCATCGAATACGCGGGCGATGCGGTGCAATCGCTTAGCGTGGAAGGTCGCATGACCGTCTGCAACATGTCGATCGAAGCCGGCGCGCGGGCGGGATTGATCGCTCCCGACGAGACGACGTTTGCCTACCTGCGCGGTCGTCCGTTTGCGCCGGGCGCAGACTATTGGGAGCAAGCAGTGGCATTTTGGCAGTCGCTCCCCTCCGACCCCGGCGCGACGTACGACAAAGAAATCGCGATCCACGCTAGCACGATCGCCCCACAAGTCACGTGGGGAACCAGCCCGCAAGACGTACTGCCGATTACCGGCACCGTTCCCGACCCAAGCAATTTCGACGCACCCGCCCGCCAGCAATCCGTCCGCCGCGCGCTCGATTACATGGGCTTGCAGCCGGGAACGCCGCTGGCAGCAGTGAATATCGATGCGGTGTTTATCGGCTCTTGCACCAATGGGCGAATCGAAGACTTGCGCGAAGTCGCCAAGGTGGCGGAAGGACGCCAAGTGGCAAGCGGGTTGCGGGCCGCGATCGTGCCGGGGTCGGGCTTGGTGAAGTACCAAGCCGAGCAGGAAGGGTTGGACGTTATCTTCAAACAAGCGGGCTTTGACTGGCGCGAACCGGGTTGCTCGATGTGTTTGGCAATGAACGCCGATCGCCTCGCTCCCCAAGAGCGCTGTGCGTCGACTTCAAATCGCAATTTTGAAGGACGCCAAGGACGCGGCGGGCGCACGCACCTAGTCAGCCCAGCAATGGCCGCAGCAGCGGCGGTAACCGGCAAGCTGACAGACGTGCGCGAGTTGCTCTAGCGGGAGCGCAAATGCTCTGAATCCGGATCTTACCGGCGATCGCCTAACGCCCCCCGATCGAACTTCTCAGAACGTTACAGACTCTCGAAGATGGACAAATTCACCACCCTGACTGGGGTTGCGGCGCCGTTGCCGATGCTGAATGTGGATACGGACATGATTATCCCCAAGCAGCATCTCAAGACCATCAAACGGACGGGCTTGGGCGCAGTGCTGTTCGAAGAGCTGCGCTTCACCCTCGACGGCACGGAAATTCCCGATTTCGTGCTCAACCGCTCGCCCTACCGCGACGCCCATATCCTCGTTACGGGTGACAACTTCGGGTGTGGTTCGTCCCGCGAGCACGCCCCGTGGGCGCTGTTGGATTTCGGCATCCGCTGTATCGTCGCCCCGAGCTTTGCCGATATTTTCTTCAATAACTGCTTTAAAAATGGCATCCTGCCAATCGCGCTGCCAGCCGCACAGGTCGAGGTGCTGACAGCCGACGCGCAGAATCCCGATACGGCGACGCTGACGGTAGACTTGCCCGCCCAAACCATGCGCCGCGCCAATGGCGAGACGCTGGCGTTTGAGGTGGATGCATTTCGCAAAAACTGCTTGTTGAACGGTCTGGACGATATCAGCCTGACGTTACAGCACGAAGCAGCGATCGCTGCCTTCGAGCAACGCCAGCGCCAGCAAAAACCCTGGTTGTGGACAAGTGCGATCGCCTAACTGCAATTCGTTACTCGGCGATCGCGCAGCCTCTCTTCGGCGCGCGCCATCAAACGGCCCTAAGCTGCTGCCGAACTCAACACCGACGGCTGCCAGTTTGCGTTCGATGCATGACATCGATGGGAGACATTACCGATCGCTGGGCACTTTATCGTACATTTGTAGCGCAAGCGTCATGAGGGCGAGAGGTTCCGCGCTATGGTTGAAGTTGGATTCTGACAGACTGGAGTTTCTGACGATGCCTTCGACCAGCTTCACCGAGTCGCAGCCAACAGCGCGGGAACGTGTGGTGTGGGAGAGCCTCAAACAGGCAATCTCCTCCAGTTCTGGCTTTACGTGTTGGCAAGCCGAGCAGGGCTTGAGTGCTCCGGCAACGTGTGCCGACCTCGACGAACGAGTCCGTGCCTATCTCCGCGAGACCCTGGCAACTCTGGCCTATTAGCAATAACCGGTCTTCTAGGTTTAAGCCCTCTGTTCAGACCTGCTGAGTAGTGCAGGCTAGCTGGCGCAACAGCGTCGCCAAACCCGACGGAGCGAACGAGCGCGATCGCGCCACAGACGTTTCGGAAGCATTCATTCACTTAAATGGCTCCCAATCCAGCGGTCGTGAAGGCGATCGCGCAATTGAATTACCGCGCTACGGTTGGTGATCTTGCCTCCGAGGCCGGCTTAGAGCTGAACGAGGCACGGCAGGGCTTGCTCGCTGTCGCAGCCGACGCAGGCGGGCACCTCCAAGTTGCTGAATCCGGCGACATTGCCTACGAGTTTCCCCAAAACTTCCGCACCCTCCTGCGCAACAAATATTGGCGCTTGCGCCTGCAGGATTCCTGGCAGCGAGTTTGGGGCATATTGTTTTATCTGGTCCGCATTTCCTTCGGGATCCTCCTGATTGCCACAATCGTTTTGATGGTTGTGGCGATCGCCGTCATTGCGATCGCCGCTTCTTCCCAGCGATCGCGCGATGGCAACCGCTCGAGTTCAAATGAAAGCAGTGGTGTCGGCATCCCGATATTCTTCATGCCGCGCTTCATTTGGTTCGGTCCCGATCCGTTCTGGTTTTTCTATTACGACTACGGTGCAGCGCGCCGCCGCCGGGATTTAAGCGCCGCTCAAGCAGAGAGCTCCCCTTCTGCCGATTACACCAGCGACTTAAACTTCCTTGAAGCAATCTTTTCGTTCCTGTTCGGCGACGGCAATCCCAACCCCGATCGCGAGGAGCGACGCTGGCAAGCGATCGGTAGCGCGATCCGCCAGCAAGGCGGCGCGATCGCAGCCGAGCATGTCGCGCCTTACGTCGATGAGGTCGATGAGGATGAGGACTTTCTGCTACCGGTACTGGTGCGTTTCGACGGCCGGCCGGAAGTCTCCGAGCGCGGCGACCTCGTTTACTACTTTCCCGAACTGCAGGTGACGGCGGCGACGCGATCGCAGAGCGGTCCGAGCAACAGCGGCGGTTATTTTGAAGAGCACCGATGGCGCTTCAGCCAAGCAAGTATGGCACAGCTGAGTTGGGCCGGGGGCTTGGGTGGCTTGTATTTGGTGCTGGCCTTCGTCTTAGGTGACTTAATCCAAAGCAATCCCGAACTTGCTGCCGGTATCCGGTTCATTGCTTTTGTGGATTCTCTATTACCGCTGATTCTGATTTACGGGATTGCTTATCTCGCGGTGCCAGCCGTGCGTTACCTCTGGATTCAGTGGCGCAACCAGAAAATTCGGTTAGGTAACCTCAAGCGCGCCGATCGCGCGCTCCAGCTGGCCGAACCGTCACCGGAGTTGCAGGCCAAGCTGGACTTCGCCCGGCAATTTGCCGCCCGGACAGTTGTCGATCGCAACAATTTGGCGTACACGAGCGAGCGGGACTTGCTCGAGCAAGAAAATGAGCATTCCGACGCGATTGACGCCGAATGGCAGCGACGACTGGATGCAGACAGCTAGATTCTGCGTGGAGCGGTCGGATACGCTATCTGAGTGTCTCTAGTGCAGTGAGGTGATGCAGCATGGACACGATCGCAGAGATCGCGTTAATTACAGTGGCGATTATTTTCGGCGCATCGGTCGGTAGCTTTCTAAACGTAGTGGCGTATCGTATACCGGCAGGCTTATCGCTGCTGTATCCTCCCTCGCATTGTCCGGCGTGCAAACACCGCCTGGGGCCCACTGAAAACGTACCGGTGATCGGTTGGTTGCGCCTGCAGGGTCGCTGCCGGCGGTGTCGCACGCGCATATCGCCGCGCTATCCGCTGGTAGAAGCAGCTGGGGCAGCGTTATTTCTGCTTGCTTTTGCGCGGTTCGGTTGGTCGCTGGAGATGGCTAGCTGCGCGATTTTTCTAAGCTGGTTGTTGGCGCTATCTCTCATAGACATCGACACGATGACGTTGCCGAATGCGCTCACGCAGTTTGGCGTTGTCGTCGGGTTGGGGTTCCAAGTCGCGCGGGGTTGGCTGCAAGACGACGGCACGAGCGGTGCCGCGATCGCCCTAACCGGCGGCATCCTCGGCGCGGTTGTGAGTATCTGGGCATTCGAGATCCTGGAGCGTGTAGGCACGGCCGCTCTAGGGCAGGAAGCAATGGGGGGCGGCGATGCGAAGTTGGCAGCCGGGATCGGTGCGTGGCTGGGCTGGAAAATGGCGTTGCTGTCGGGCTTCCTCGCAAGCGCTTTCGGATCGGTCATTGGCGTTAGTGCTATTGCACTCGGGTTGCTGGGGCGACGCGAGCCAATGCCTTTCGGTCCCTTTTTGGCGCTCGGTGCCGCCGTCAGCGTGCTGTGGGGCGAAGAGATTATTGCAACGTACTGGAGCTGGTTCTCCCAAGCACCTAAGTAGAATACAATGCTTTCGTTACAAACGTTGTCGTGTGGCAAACGAGCTTCAAGTTTGATGTCCAATTGTTAAATGAATCCGCACTCCGGACGATTTTTTTGGTTGTCCAAATATCATGTCTGAGGACAGGCAGATTGGGATATCAATGGAAGAGTTCCGCGTAGAATTCAGCACGCTTCAGCAAAAGGTTGATGGATTGTACTTGGCGATCGAACAGCTAGGTGTCAAGTTCGACCGCCACATGTCCAGTCGCGATCGCCAAGCCCGAGAAGATGCCGACAACATCGACCCTGCCGTCCTCGCTGCCATCGAGTCGCATCCCCGCGGTTTGGATTCAGTGGTGGAACACAAAGACGTGCTGCCTGACAGCAACAGCGGTCCTTCGGTCAATGCACATTCCGTTTCTTCAGACATCCAGATTCGCCGCCTCAACACCCAACTGACGGCAGCTTACAACCGCATTGCGGCCCTAGAAGAGCAAATGCTCGCACGTCACATTCACTTCTAGTAACAATTACTGCTCATCGATCGCGTCTTGTTAGTTCCGAAACGTACCTGAGAATGTCGCTGAGCCACGACAGCAGCGCATTCTCTGCTCTCAAAGAAGTTCAACTTATACTTTCTGCGGCCTCTCCACCGTCAGTTCGAGATTACGCGAGATAGCTTTTCCTTACTGAAAACTCCTCGCGATGGGTAGCCATCTACTTCTATAGAGAGAATTCAGAGCCATTGGTTGAGGTAGGTACATCGATGTGCTTACAAATGCGGCACATCGTCCGTCTCCTATCTTGTCCCTGAGATTTTCAGCCGCTGGTCAATTTGCTTCACCGTTAAGCCCCGAACCGAAGGCTTACACCTCCCATTTTGCAGAAACTCAAAGTTAGGTAAGTGCAAACGGAGCTTGCTCAGGTAGCGTCGGTACACTGCATCTGATAATGGCGACTGTACTTGAATAATTCTGGGGTTGCTAGCACCTTCACTGCCAGAGCAGTTGCAGGGCCTGCTGCAGTCTCTAAGGCGTGCTCCAACTTTTACCAGATTCTCAATCAGGTGACACCGGACCAAGACCTCCAGTTGCTCCAGGGCCTGTGGCATTTAGGCAAACAGACTCCAAATCTCGTCGGGACAAACTCCCAGGCAGGTCACGGGCTTCGCCACCGATTGCTTGCTCAGCTAGGTGACCAAGTCACCGTTGTCCTCAAATCATGCACCAATCATGCACCTTAGAGCTGTCCCGGGTGCAGATATGCAATCACATATTTTTTTCAGCGTAGTGGTTGTTCGGGCAGCACCAACAAACGCACAGTCCCCACCCCAGGCTAGCTTGTGTCATTGTCGTGGTCGACTGGGGTGCTGGAAACAATTGACTATGAACAGCGGTGTTGAGTGTTGTCATAGACCGGGATTCATGTCAGTAGTGCTATGTAAACCTAAGCGTGCTGGGAGGCAACCTTGGCACTAACGCGCAGACAGTTGAGATCGAGCATCGGGCTCAGTTGACTGGAGGGATTGAGTTGCAAGTGCTGGGCTGTGGCTCGCTGGTGAGGGTTAAGGTCTCGAGGATGCTTTTCACTTTTTTGGGGTAGCCCGCTTTTTTTGGTAGCTGCCGCGAAAAAACCTACTGGTGTAGGACCGTCTGCTGGTCTTCGGCGCGCACAGTCCGCTCGATCCCTTCGAGGGTCTGGATATGGACCACGAGGGTGTTCTGAGAAAGGATGACAGCGGTTGTGACGCGACATATACTTGCAGTTGGGCGGGATCTGCAAGAGAAATGAGTTACGCCGAGCTTGAGGGCACATCAAACCCAATATTCCTCTCCATTAGTGACAGGAATCACTTGCGTCGAACTTGATTGCATGGTATCAATTAGATGGTTGTGAGAACTCAATAGGTTTATGTAAACTAGGCCAGCTGTTGAAAATATTCTTTCGTCCTGCATGGATACTTTCATAGCGAGTAGATAGCATAAATTCAGAGATCTCATACTGTAAAAGTTTACTAAGCAATTAAGGAGAGATAATGCAGACTTCAATTGATTCGAAGAAACAGTATCAGGAGCCGCGCATCGTTTGCGTAGGTGATGCAGTCAAAATGACTCTTAGTTTTGGTCAGTCTCTCATTAGAGACGCTAGATGGCGTTTTCCAATTGACCCCTCCGCATAGCCTCTTCATAGGCTAATTTTAGCTGCTAGCATCCCCTCAAGACTTCAGCGGGGGGATGTTAGTAGTTAATATTCATTCATTGCTGTGCTTGTAGATTCAGTAATGTGATTCTCAAAATGTTTTAGCTTTCATACACAGCCAAAACCAATTCTACTTTTGAGCGGATGCATCGACGGATATGTTCTTGAAACTCCATAGGAAGATCTTTTTTTGATTTTCAAGCACTTCGACCTCCCTGTGCATTTTGCATTTCTAGCCTTAGTGTTCCTGGGGCATTAAAGTATTGCTAATCGCGACCGCTTCTGAGATGAAACAATAGTTTCATGCAAAATTGCTCCTTCTCAATTGCGCCTACACTACGTTGCTATTTTCAAATTTACCCGTAATTTTCGCTAAATTTGCGAGAGCAATAGCCTAAATAAGTAAACGTAGATTGTTTTGGAATTATCTCATCTGGCACGATGGCATCTGCAGCTGCAATCTGGTTCATTCAAAAGTATTAGGAATCACCGATAAGGACCTCCATGTAAATCCTGCGACAATATAGCTTACGGTTCTCGTGTTGAGAAATTATTCCACGGCAACAAGTTTTAGGTTTATTAACTAGTTAGAACTTGCTAGTAATCGGCAGGAATTCTCGAGAATCTGCAAGATTGCGGCATGAGAGTTGAAATTAAGAAACTGCAATTAACTAACTTAAATAAATTGATAGTCAGTATTGAAGATAAGGTTTTTCCACTTTGAAGGGATTAAGTTGCAAGAAAACTGAAGAACTTCTAGTCTATAGACTTACATATGAAATCAGTTGTACAAGATTCAAAAAATTGAAAATCCAAAAATAACATTCTCTAGTGCACCTAGTATTTAGAATAAGCTTTAAAAATCTTGAGGGGAGATATGAAACGTTGGTTCTGTGGCTCAGTAAAAGGAAATGAAGAAAATAACAATTTAGAATTACTTGAACCTCTTAAAGGCAAAAGTATTTGGACGGGTTTAAGTTCGTTTTGGCTTTGCGGAAGCTGGCAAGAGCAACAATATATTAGTCTTACGGAAGGGTCTGTAAAAGTAGTATTTGTTGGAACCTGTCTATCATCCCGTGAGAACCTTGTCAGGAAGTTAAAAGCTGCTAAACAGTTGAGAAATTATAGCTTATTAATGCAGTTACCGGGTAACTATAATTTGATCGTTCAATCAGGTGAAGATACTTACATTTTCGTTGATGCTATGGGAGTCCGGCTAATATTCTATGCCTCTTGGAATTCTTCGATTATCTATTCCTCTATTTCGCTTTCATTGCAAAAACTAATCAAGGCGGAAGTCGATCTTCAATGGTTAGCCACTTCTCTAGCTGGAATATCTACTTTGAGCTTGTCTAAAATTCGCTCTCCGTTTAAGAATATTAAATTAATTCCTCCAGGTAATTATTTACACATAACTCCCACAAATTCGAAACTAAAAAAATATTGGGTTACCATTTCCGGCTACAAACCATTTGCAGAATCTGCAAATGCACTTCAAGAATGCTTATTGAAGTCAGTAGAGGGAAGAGCAAGTCTCTATGGCAATGCAAGTAGCGATTTAAGCGGTGGGTTTGACTCAACAACCATAGCTATGATTGCTGCTAAGATGCTAAACAAAAAAGGCAAAAAATTCTATACAGTTACTGAGAAGACACATAGTGCCATTCGATCATCAGATATAAGATATGCTGAAGACGCAGCTAATCTTTATCCTAATATAGAAGCATTGATGCTTTGCAAGGAAAATATTCCACTTGAATATGGCTCATTGAATTTAATTCCATTTACAGATTTCCCAAATCCTGCTCTTGCATATTGTATGGGCGGGCTAGATTATGTAATGAAGGCAATCAGGTCAATCAATTCTCAAGTACATATGAGTGGGGAGGGAGGCGATGCAGTGCTAATGAGTGTGGGATATAGTTATCTCATCGATCTTATGAGAAAAGCTAGCTTTTCCCGATTCTTCCTACATCTTGCTGGTTGGTGTCGGGTTCACAGCCTATCATTACTAGGGTTATTATCTCTTGTTGTGAAACGAAGCATTCTTTCTTATCCTAATTGGTTGCAGAAAGTGAAAAGGCTTGAGTTCAGTGACCTGAAATTGAATCAAAGGTCAAAGAGTTTTCGCATGGCATGGGATATACTTCCTACAATTGCGAGTTGGCATTCAGATCAGTTGGGAGAGCAAGTTATTGCTGAGCTCCAAGATTTGACAGAAATTGCAGTCCCTTTTTCAGGATCTATGGGAGAGCATTTAACAATTTCATTGATCCAGCTAAATGCTATTTCAGCTCGTACTATTCAACAGGTAGCCGATTTGTATGATGTAAATTTGGAATATCCTTATTTCGATCGATTAGTAGTTGAGGCGTGTCTATCAGCCAGACCATACGAGCGAACAAGTCCTATTTCATACAAACCCCTTCTGGTCGAAGCTTTCAAAGATATACTTCCTCCCAGTATATATGTAAGAAATACTAAAGGGGAGTATGTCGCCGATGAATTTATTGGATTCAAGGCTAATCTTAATGGTATTAATTCATCCCTCGAAAATTCACAGCTTGTCAGGTTGGGATTAGTGGATGCAAGCAAATTACGAGCAGCGATGCAAAATTTTGTCATGGGTCTAGGCGATGAACTAGCACTTTTTAGTCCAACGCTAGCGACGGAGGCCTGGCTTAGGTGCTTAAATGAATCTCGGCACGAATTCTGGAATTTCAGGAATTCACGGTAATTTGTAATCTAAAGGGATTAAAACAATGAATGATACTCGTATTCCGTCATATGTTTCTACAACATATTTTCAAGATAGTGCTATTATCTTAGATAGTAGGAAGAATACATATTATACTTTAAATGATAGTGCTGCAACATTTTGGAAACTGCTAATAGAATTAAATTCTATAGTGGAAGCTATTGAACAAGTCAAGAATTTATACGATCTTCCAAGTGACACTTTAGTCCAAGACATGAAACTTTTTGCCACAACTTTAGAAGATCTAGGTTTGATTAAAAGAGTTTAATCGATTTCTGAAAATGACAAATTTTTTTTTGGTTTCACTACCTCATTGCAAAAATTCTAATAGGAATATCGGAATATGGATACTGATATGTCGGTAGAATTGATAAATTTATCTCTGAAACCTAGAGAATACTTAAAGGGACTTACAACTATTGTTATTGCTTACTTGGCGGTAAACCTCCTAAGTCTAGAAAGAATTGGTGCACTTCTCAGGAAATTCAAGCGATCATCTTGTCAAGAACTAAACACATGTGAAGCGGAAATTATTTGGGCTGCTATACACAAGTCGAGCTTATATTTTCCAGGGAGAGTTGCTTGCCTAGAACTCTCATTGGCTTTTACCATATATGCTTTGATTTCGAAACGCTCCTCAATTTGGTGTGTTGGTGTAGCAGTCGATCCGATACGTGCCCACGCGTGGGTAGAAGTTGAGCAAAAACCTTTTCATGAAAAGAACGATCTTTATCTGTATTTTAAAAAAATACTAGTCGTTTAAACTTTTGGACATTGAAGCTTAGAATTTAGATTCAAGTGCTAATAATGAAGTTAAAATTTTTCTTTATCAAAACTTATAATTATGTAAGAGATGTTAGTAGGTCTTTGACACTTCTGTGGAATGCAGCATTTTGTGAAAGCCTTTTTCTTGCTGTCCTTAGTATTTTGCAAGGAATATTTCCGGCAATTAGTATATCAATTAGTAAGCTTGTCGTTGATGAAGTGGTTCTTAATCTAACGACTGATGTTCAGCCAAAACTTTCAATAATCATAATTCTGGTCACGAGTTGGATCGGGGTTCTAATGCTTTCACTCCTTCTTAATCCTTGGACAAAGGCTCTTCAAGGTAATTTAAATGATAAACTAACGGCGCATCTAAGCTTACTCTTAATGGAGAAAGTTAACAGTTTTCCAGATCTAAGTTGTTTTGAAGATTCAAGATTCTATGATGAGCTCCAGATACTTCAGAAACAGTTAAATTATCAGCCATTTAACCTATTAAATTCTATTGTTGTAGGGGGACGTTCTTGTATTACATTATTAACAATGTTAATTCTGCTTTTACCTCTTGGGTATTGGATCCCAATAATATTAACAATTGCTATTTTCCCTCAAATATTGGTATCCATGCAGTATGAGACACAAATATGGTCTGCTTTTTTTGACAAGGGCTATCAATCTCGCCGCATGTCTTACATTACATCAGTTCTTTTTTCTGATACATTTGCAAAGGAGATAAGGCTTTTCAACCTAGGGAATTTTTTTGTAAGTCAATATTTAACAGCATTTCAAGTTTTACACAGATCGATACGCCGCCTACGTATTCGGCAGGCACTTTGGGTATCTGGGCTAGCCCTATTAAGTACAATTGGCAATGGTGCTGCATTTTACTGGATCGTAAGGAAAGCTTTTAGAGGTCAGATTAGCCCAGGTAGCATTCTTCTTTTTCTAGAAGCATTGACAAATCTGCGATGGAGTCTTGAAGAATTTTTTGGAATGTGGCTAAACTTGCATGAAACGATGCTTTATATGCAACAGCTATTTTCTTTTCTGGATAGTGAACCTAATATGAGACTTTCTTTCCCTGGGGAATTGGTAAAAAAACCATTACGCTCAGGAATAGATTTTAGAAATGTAAGTTTTTTTTACCCAGATAACCGTTTAGCTTTACTCAATATTACTTTCACGATTTTACCAGGTGAAACTATTGCGATTGTTGGGGAAAACGGTGCGGGAAAGACAACTCTAATAAAGTTGCTATTAAGGATGTACGATCCCGTACGGGGAGAAATATTAGTTGATGACATCAATATTAAAGAGCTAAATCTTGACGATTGGAGAAGGCAGGTTTCTGGTGTTTTTCAAGACTTTGGTCGTTATTATCTTACTTTAAGTGAAAATATTGCCCTTGGAGATCCGAGAGTCGCTGAGAATCACGAGGAACTAAGAATTGCGATTCGAAAAATAGGAATCCATCCTTTGGTTGAGCGACTTCCTGAAAAGGAGCACACTCCTTTGGGTAAGCAGTTTGGCGGCACTGAGCTTTCCGGTGGAGAATGGCAAAAGCTGGCTATAGCCAGAGCCATTGTCCGTAGAAATGCCCAGATACTTATCCTTGATGAACCTACTGCTGCGCTCGATCCTCGAAGTGAATATGAAACTTACCAGCATTTCACTGAGTTAGCTCGTGGAAAAACCACTATCCTAGTGACTCATCGTCTTGCTTCTGTAAAATTGGCGGATCGTATTCTGGTTATGAAAAAAGGACACCTGGTTGAGGTCGGAACTCACGAGGAGTTGATAGATAGAGATGGTGAATATGCTAGTTTATGGAATATGCAAGCTAATCAATATAAAGCATGACCTTTGCTCATTATTTACCACTATGTAGCTCGCCTAAGCAAACGAAATTGGTACTCTCACAATTCCTTTTATGCCTTTCTCGACATTAATTTTACGACGTGGGAGATATTGAGACCCATTTTGGGATTGGCTTTGAAGGATCGCAATTAGTTGCTTTTTCTCAATAGCTGCCATTTTGCGCAATTTGGGACGTATTATCACCTAAAAGCCTGCTGCTACTTAACTATTTTTAACTTGAGATTCGATCCCCTATTTGCAAGTGATATAACAGTTGGGTGCATCGAAGTCGTGTCTAACGGAGGTTTGCGCTAGAGCGGGTGCGTTATCGCTTGGGGGCGATCTTGATAGCGTGTGTGTTGATAGGCATCGACGGTCGCCTCAATTCCAGCCAGCAACTGTGCGTTACTCCAGTCAGCGCTGAGATGAGCAGCGATCGCGCAACCCCCTGCACCGACACCTTCTTTGACAAAACCGCGCTCGTATGAACGTAGCGCTGTGTGCCGCGCGGCAGCCAAACTCAAATCGGTTGCTAGCAGCGGCACAGTCCCGATCGCGCGCGCCAACCCGGCAGTATCGCCTGTAGGGTCTTCTGCCACCCAGCGCGTAGTGCCAACGGCAATGCGCTGAGAGTTTGCCCGATCGAGCGCCTGCAGCAGCGCGAAGACGGCCAGCATTTGCGTACCACCAGCTAGCAGAACGCCACAGCGGTGACTTGCAGCGGATGCCATGCCAGCTACGGCAATTTGCATCGGGTCGCCTACAGCCGAAGCAATCGCTAGCGGGTCGGAGCGGTTAGTGGAGCAATCGTCAAGCAGACCGGCACGCGCGAGCCCGGTGTGGACGAGCTCCCACTTCTGCGCGTGGTTGCACTGTGGGTGACTGCTATTGACTTTGCCAAAGGCATCGATACCGAGTCCGGCAAGTACGGCAAGGGCTGTGGTGGTGCCGCCGACGACGCATTCGCTCAAGATGATGTAGCTGTCGGCAGCAGCACGAGCCAGCCGCTCGCCCCAATTCCAGCCGCGGGCGAATAGGGTTTGCGCGATCGCCGGGGGCAAGGCATCTCCTGTCGAGACACAGCGGGCCGGGCAGCCGCCGAGTGGAATCGCGCGGACGGTGGGTTGTTGAGGCAACCCGGCAGAAAATAAATAAACCGGCCAATTCAGACCGGCAGTGACGGTGCGCGCGATAAACACGGGCGAAACGCCGACGCTTAGCGGCGGCAGCGGATATTTGGGATGGAGTCGCGGACCGTCGATAAGAAATTCTGCGTCGGCGATTGCGGTGGTGCGGCGATCGTCGGGTGTCGCTCCGGCTGCAGAGATACCTGGCACAAGGGCCGTTTCGGTAAAGCCGAGTACGCAGACAAAGACGGGACGCGTATTGCGATAGCGTTCCAGCCAGCGATAACCGGCCCGCAGTTGAGCGTGGATCGTAATGCTCACGCCCGATCTCCAGACTGGGAACAAGACGCGATCGCCTCCAAATAAGGCACCAGCTCTCGACCGGCTGCGAGCAAGGCGGCGTAGCTGCGCTCTAGGATCGCGCGATCGCCCGATCCTCCGAGAATACAGCTGATATCGAGATAAAAATCGGCAATAGGACCCCTGACGTTCTCGGACAGGTTGCCTCGGTCGCAGATGACTCGATAAAGTCCACTAGCCAATTGCCAGTCGGCAGGATGGATGTCGCCGTCAGGCTTCAACGCCGGCTGCGCGATCGCCAACTTAGCCAACAGCAGGCGCAGCGATTGCTCCGGATTTGCCGCTCCAGGAACGGCGCGTAACGTGTGGCAGACATCTAGGGGATGCTTGTGCGTGCAGACAGCAAGTTCGAGCGCCCAGTCCGGCGGGCGATCGCTGGCGGCAATGAGACGCTCAGCCCAGTGCTCGACCTCAGCACGCGTGCAGAGCCCGAGTAACAAGCCTATGTCCAAAAAGTCCGCGTAGTGTTTCGGGGTAAGGTCCATCAGTCGAGCGTGCGGGGCGATCGCAGCGGCCTCGACCCTAGCAAATTCCGTCGGATTCGGTTGGGCTGAGGCGATCCCCGGTCGCGTTGTCGGTTGCCAGGTCGCCTGCCGCCAAGCCGAATTCCTGCAGTGCCAGATAGAAGTTCTTGTTCTCGTGACTGGGGCGGCTGAGTTTGATCAAGGCAAAGCGTTGCAGCGGCGTTAGACCCACCCACTGCTCAGGTGCAACATCGGCATTAAAGTCGCGGGCTTTTTTTCGCACGAGCGGTGGCACCACATCGGCTTGCAGCCATGGTGGATGGGGGTCGATGTCTACTTCCTTCGCCGGGGTTCCCGTGTAAGTTGCAACGGCATTCTGGAGGCGATCGCGATAGGCTGCAGTGTCCTCCGGCGTCGTACAGGGCAGCTCGACGAAAGTTTGCCGTTCGCGTGCGTCGAATTGATTCCAGTGTTGAAGCTTTAGCTTGACGCCGCAGGTATCGAGCTTATAGCGAACCTGCATGGGAATACAGCGAAGGGACCCGACAAAATCGGACTCGAAGTGGAAAAACGTTGCATCGTTATTGGCCGGCGGCATTGCAGCTCTTTATAACTCCTGAGTGAAATTCCCAAACCCGTCGAAGCTTGTTTATAGCGCGTTTGCGTGCAGTTGATTGTTCGCAATGAGACTGCCATGAAGCCCGCGCCACACCCGCCCGCCGGGCAATCCTTTAGAAATGGGACGCGCGGCGGGACTGGCGATCGCGATAGGCTAGATATCTGCTGCGTCTTCACACCGTAAAGAGTCCGCGATATGACTGCCGTTTCCACTTCCGCGCGTCCCGTCCGCATCGGCACCCGCAAAAGCAACCTGGCAATGGTGCAAACCGAATGGGTGCAAGCGTGCCTGCAAGAACACTTTCCCAATCGCACCTTCGCAATCGAAGCGATGAGCACCCAGGGCGACAAAATCCTTGATGTTGCCCTTTCCAAAATTGGCGACAAGGGACTGTTCACTAAAGAGCTCGAACTCGGGCTGCTGGATCGGCAGGTAGATTTGGCGGTGCACTCCCTCAAGGATCTGCCCACGCACCTACCGGAGGGATTGACCCTCGGCTGCATTACCGAGCGCGTGGAGCCCGCCGATGCGCTGGTGTTCCATCCCAAGTTCGCCGATCGCCAACTAGCCGCTTTGCCTGAAGGAACGGTAGTGGGCACGTCGTCGCTGCGCCGCCTCGCCCAACTACGTCACCACTATCCGCATCTGGTCTTCAAAGACATTCGCGGTAACCTCAACACGCGCCTCGCCAAACTGGATGCGGGTGAGTACGACGCACTGGTCCTGGCAGCAGCCGGACTGCAGCGACTGGGCATGCCCGATCGCATCCACCAACTGCTGCCGTCAGAGATTTCGCTGCACGCAGTCGGTCAGGGGGCGCTCGGTATCGAGTGCCGGGAGGGCGACACGGAGATTCTGGAGCTCCTGAAAGCACTTGAAGATGAACACACCCGCGATCGCTGCTTGGCCGAGCGGGCATTGCTGCGCGAACTCGAAGGCGGTTGCCAAGTGCCGATCGGCGTTAACTCTAGTATTGAAGACGAGACACTGACCTTGGTAGGGATGGTGGCCAGCCTCGACGGACAGCAGCTGATCCGCGATACGTTAAGCGGCAGCGTTGCTGATGCCGACACGATCGGGCGTACCTTGGCTCAGAAACTGCGCGAGCAAGGAGCGCAAGCAATCCTCGACGCGATCGTGGCTGAAGCGCGCAGCTGAGCGGAGTCGTTGAGGCGATCGTTCGCAAGAAAGCTTTCCGGTAACGCAGTCGCAGGCGGTCTTTATCTGTGATGACGCACTGCAAATTTGCGACTTGCCGTACTCAAAACCGTCAGGCGAAGCCTAGACGCGTCATTTGACGCTTGCTTTGTGTTGCTTTATGCCCTGATTTAGACGGTCCGGCATTGCATGATGGCAGGATGAGATGCCCCAAATGCCAATCCCAACAATTTCGCAAGAACGGCCACCGATGTGGCAAGCAAAGCTACCAGTGCCAGGACTGCGGCTGTCAATGTGTCGAGTTCTATTCTCAACGTGGTTACCCAGCAGAGGTTCGGGAAGTCTGCTTGCGGCGACACGTCGAGGGACAGGGGTTTCGGAGCATCGAACCTGGCACTGGGGTCAACCACAACACCGTTCATCAATTGAGACCGTTTGAGTGTACAGGAGCTCCCCCAGCTCCCCACTGAAGAGACTCAGGCTCTTAAGATTGGGGAGGTCGACGAACTACAAACCTTCGTCGGCTCCAAGAAAAAATGATGGATATGGACGGTGGTTGACCATAAACATCCTGGCACGCTGGCCTTCAGGGTTGGCGACCTTAGCAGCTAGACCTTTGAGAAGCTCTGGGAGCGCATGCAAGGGTGAGATTATTTCTGATGGGTTAGCGATGGCTACCCGGTGTATCCAAAATTCATGGATGCATAGAGCACTTGGCGAGTAAAACGTATATGACCCGAATGGAAGGAGAGAATACAAGACTGAGGCACTCCCTAGCCAGACTGAAGCGCAAGACTCGTTGCTATTCTAAATCCGAAGAGATGCTGACGCTATCGGATAGGCTTCTGGTGCATAATTTGCGTTACCGGACAGTGCCAATTCCAAGGTCAATCATCTCTTGAGTGTGCAACGCCACCGACTCGACCTTGCTAGATCCGGTCATGATTTCCAAGGCGTTTGTTCGAGCTCTAAAGGGGGTTTGGGGATCCAAGCCTAGGGCAGCTTTGATGACGACCGAGGGTCATACGCCTGTGATGGGAGCGTGAAGAACCGATGCTTGGTTGGAAAAACTGCGCCAGGTCGTAAAGAACAGGTGCGTTTACTAGCCGTATGCGAAGCAGTGATTTATTTGAAGATGTTGCCGATGATACTGACTCGACTCGTGACCTAATACTTTCTTCTACAAACCTCTCTCGTTTGGCAAACTCTCTCTATCAGAAAAGCATGCCAACTCCTCGTTATGAGCTCCAGAACGGAAACCATCTCGGCTTTGTGATATAGCGGCTCAGTACAAGCTGGGTACCTTCGCAGTTCCAGTGCACTCGGTCAAAGACCTTATGCAAAATGCATGTTCCGCGACCTCTATCTAAAAACTCTGATGGCAAAAGATCTTCAGGATATTCGCAGGTACGCTGCGGATCGAAACCAGACCCGTTGTCAGAAATCACCCACGTGTATTGGCGCTCTTCGTATGAATAGTGCACAACAATTGTTTTCGTCGGATCGAGATTGTTGCCGTGTTTGGCCGCATTAACCAGTGCCTCCTGAAGCCCTAAACGAACCTCAGGACGATCCTCTTCAGGCACCTTTGCAAGTAACAAATCTAAAATCGGGCAAAGGTAAAGCGTAGATGCGAAACTCAAAGTACCCCAGTTGCAACGTGTCGGACGCAACGATACAGCAATCACGCACTTTCTCCTCTCAGAATGTCATTATGGAGAGCCCACAGGAACAACCAATCAGGTGTCAAATCTGTCGGCAGTCATCGCGTTGCCATCAGGTTTAGTGCTCACATAACTCTTAATATAATGGAGGGCTCAAAAACTCAATAATCAGCTCTGTATCTGGTTGGTAAGGTATTCAGTTTTGCTCGACCTACCCTTTAAAAACAATCGCCGTTGAAGTTAGTCGAGCCCACTATGGAAAAACTAGTCTTTAAGTTCGATTATATCAGAATCCAAGATCTAGGCTAGAGAAGATCCCTCCCGTCTGAGGAAGGCAACGGCCTCCACATGAGTTGTCTGGGGGAAGAAGTCTGCTGGCTGAACGTACCGCAAGTGATATCGACTGGTCGCACAGAGGGCATTTAAATCGCGGGCTAGAGTGGCTGGTTTGCAGCTTACGTAGGCAATCTGTGATGGATTTAGCTCCAGCAGCGCGTCGAGGACGGCGCGATCGCACCCTTTGCGCGGTGGGTCGAGTAGGATTGCATCCGGGCACGTACTCGCACTGCTTGCAAGCAGCTTGGGCAGCCAGTCGCGAACGTTTCCGACATAAAAGGTAACGTTCGCGATCGCGTTGCGGGCAGCGTTGTGCTCGGCTTGGGTCACAGCAGCTGCCTGACTTTCGATACCGATCGCCTGCCGGACGTGACGGGCTAATGGCAGTGTGAAAGTCCCAATACCGCAGTAGGCATCGATCAGGAGTTCGTTCCCGGTTAACTCGAGACGCTCGCTTACGACGTCGCACAGATGTTCGGCAACTTCGGTATTTACTTGGAAAAACGTGTCTGCTGTCAGCTGTAAGTCCAGACCGGCAAAGGTTTCAAAGATCGCGTCGCGACCGACAATGCAGCGGGTGCTCGAGCCAAAAATGTTATTACCCGGTTCTGGATTGTGGTTGAGGCAAACGCCGACAAGCTGTGGGTAACGCTCCAACCACCGTGCCCCTTGTGCTTCGATGTCGGGCAGGTCGGTCGTCGCGCTAACTAGGGTCAGTAATAGCTCGCCCGTGCGCCGTCCGACGCGCAGACTCAAGTGACGCAGGCGGCCGGTGCGGCGCGTTTGGTTATAAATCGACCAGCCGCGAGCTTCAATGTCGCGTTTGACGTCGGCGAGTAGGGAATCGAGGTGCGGATCTTGAACCGGACAGCGATTGAGATTGACGAGCGTATGGGTACCCCGCCGGTAATAACCAGCTTGGACCGACCCGGTTTGCGAACGCCCCAGTGGATACGTGACTTTGTTGCGATAGCCGAGCGGGTCGCCCGTCAGAATAGGTCCGATCTCGGGAGCCTGGAAACCGCCGATGCGCTCCAAGGCTTGCCGGATGCGATCGACTTTGGCTTGACGCTGGAAGTCGTCAGAGACGTGTTGCCACTGACAGCCGCCGCACTTGTCGGCAACAATGCAGCGCGGGCGGATGCGGTGCGGTGATGCCTCGAGCAGTTCGCGCAGTTTGGCATCGGCATACTGAGGCTTGACACGTACCAAGCGAACGCAGGCGCGATCGCCGGGAACCGTGTCCGGAACGAAGACGACACGATCGCCCCAACGCCCGACACCATCGCCGCGGTCGCAGAGATCGGTGATATCGATTTCGACAATGCTGCCCTGCTGCCAAGGGATGGAGGAAACTGGGGAATGCGTCACGGGCGAGGGTCCTCCCTTTCGTCTGGGGTACCAGACTCGTTAAACTACATAGTGGCTATTCGATAACAATTCCCCGTGATTATGAGCGTAGTTAGCCAAGTCATCCTCAAAGCAGACGACGAACTCCGCTACCCCAGTAGCGGCGAACTCCAGGGTATCCAGTCGTTTCTCGCCTCGGGCGAGCAGCGCATTCGCATTGCCGAAACCCTTGCCGAAAACGAAGACAAAATCGTGGGTCAGGCCAGCAAGCAGTTGTGGCGCCTGCACCCAGAATATATCGCGGCTGGCGGCAACGCTGCCGGTCAGCGCGAGCGGTCCCTCTGCTTGCGCGATTACGGTTGGTACTTGCGCTTGATCACCTATGGCGTCCTCGCGGGCGATAAAGATCCCATCGAGCGGATCGGTTTGATCGGCGTGCGCGAGATGTACAACGCACTAAACGTGCCGGTGAGCGGCATGGCCGACTCCATCCGCTGTTTGAAGGAAGCTTCCCTCGGGTTGCTCTCCAACGAAGATGCGCTGGAAGCGGCTCCTTACTTCGACTTCATTATCCAGGCTATGTCTTAGGACTCCATGGCCCAAGATGACCTGAGGCGATTCCCGAGGATACTTTCTCAAACCGTGTCCTGGCAGTCGCTCTTACGGATGCTTGGGGGCGTCTGCCGAGATGGTTCGAGTATCCGTGCGGGCGAACGCCGCCAGCTTCCGCCGACTGCTGGTGGTCCTTGCAGGCTGCTCCCCCTCCCATATCGAGAGGGGGAGTTGTTTAAGGACTTATATCGAAAGAGTCGGTCCGATCGCCGCGCGAGCGTTCCTCGGTGCGATGAAATGTAGCGAGAAGCGAATGCAAGTAGGGCGGGAAAACAACGATGTTGAAGCTGCCATTAATATCGCTGATCTTGCTATACGCAACCTATGCGGTGTTTGGGTGGCGCGTATCGGATGCGGCAGATGCGTGGCAGTTAGTCGCGGGTGTTCTGGTGTTGGGGATCGATCTGATTCTGACGGCACCACTGCGTTTCATTCGCTTTGCATTTGGCAGCTGGGTATCGTCGGACCGCAATGCATTTGTGGCCGTGATCGGCGTGGCGTTTGCAGCAGTGTTCGCTCTGACTTGGTTGCAGCATTTTATCCGTTTGTTCGTGCTGTTGTCGGCTGGGGCACTGGCAAGGCTCGAGCTACAGCGCTGTAAATTCAACCGTTGGCAGTCCGCAAGCGTGCTGGCAATTGCCAGCTTGAGCGGCTATGCCAGTGGGTTAGCAGGCAATCAGTTGTGGCAAGTAGAACGAGTGCAAGCATTACGGGCAGCAATTGTGCGTATCCTGCAAGCAATCGCGTGAGTGGTGGGGGCGAGCTCGGCAGAACGGAGCTGCCGGAGTCCATCGCGATTCGGGAGTGCGGCGAGTCGCTCGTGCCGATTCCGGCTGATAGGTTTGCGCTAACGCAACCACATGCTTACGGAAGTCTGGGCGCACCCTATGGCAATCGGTCGCCATACTGCATTCGGACCGGCGTGCTGAAGCGCTTGATTGCAGCCCAATCATACCTACAGCAGGACGCGCCGGGTTGGACACTGCAAATTTTCGATGCTTATCGACCGATCGCCGTGCAGCGGTTCATGGTAGACCACGCGTTTGCGGAACTAGCACGGGCACAAGGTAGAGATCCCGATGCCCTGCGGGCGGACCCGGAGAGCGCTGCCGCGATCGCTATCTGGCAGCAAGTGTTTGAGTTTTGGGCGCCGCCTAGCTCGAACCCGGCGACGCCACCTCCCCACAGTACGGGAGCGGCGCTGGACGTCACGTTACTAGATGCAACGGGCGCGCCAGCCGCCATGGGGTCGCCGATTGACGAATGTTCGCCGCGTTCGTATCCGGACCACTTTCGCGATTGCCCGGAGTTGCCCTATCACGCCCACCGGCAATTACTGGCAGGGGCAATGCGAGCAGCCGGGTTCGTGCGGCACCCGCGAGAATGGTGGCACTTTTCTTGGGGCGATCGCCTGTGGGCGCAATTATCCGGCACAGCGATCGCGCATTACGGATCGATTTGAGACGCACCTGCGGCGTCTTATGATGCAGCGAGGGACAGCTCCAGGGCTGGTGGACTGTTGCGAACCGCCTAGTCTATCTGCAGCCGAGCCCGAACAACCAATAGAGTTTTTGTACTGCTCGCCATAAGCAACATTCCAGCTGCCGCGCTTTGAATTTACTGTGGTTGAGCCACAGTATGAATTTGCCAGTCTAATGACGACGGCTATGGGAGCAGTCGGGGTTGGAGTTCCCATTGCTTGTAGCGAGAGCGTCACGGTGCGACCGCGTGCCAAGTGCGGCGGATCTCGGCTAGGGCGAACGGAATGAGGTTGGGGGCGCGAACAGCAGCTGTAGAGGGCTGGAGGTGCAACCACAGCCCAGGTGTTGGCAACCGTCAGCGCGCTGGTGCGGGCAGCGATCCCAGCTCGACTGTTATCTCCATGTCGCGATTGCCGCGGGCGATCTCCAGCACCAAAAGATCGCCCGGTCGCTGTTGTGCTACCAGGTCTTGGACGTCTTCGGCAGTCTCGACTGTGGTGCCGTTGGCATTCTGGATCGCATCTCCGGGTTGCAAGCCCGCTCGCGCCGCAGGGGAACCCGGTTGTACCTCGACGATCAGCACACCGCGTTCGGGCGCGATGAAAAAACCGCGCTGGACGATAGTTTGTCTGATCTCGGGTGTTAGCGTCACCATGATCACCCCAACATAGGCGCGATCGACCTTGCCGGTTGCAACCAGCTCTCCGGCAACGCGCTTTGCCGTGTCAATTGGGACGGCAAAGCCCAATCCCTGGGCCTGACCGATGATTGCTGTGTTCACGCCGATAACCTGCCCGCGCGCGTTGAGCAGCGGCCCTCCAGAGTTTCCAGGGTTAATGGCTGCATCCGTCTGGATGAACTCCACGCGCTTGTCGGCTACGCCGATCTCAGCACTCGAGCGCTGGGTCGCACTGATCACGCCGACGGTGACAGTTTCTTCGAGACCGAGCGGATTTCCGATCGCGATCGCCCACTGACCGGGTCTCACCCGACTGGAGTCGCCCAGTTCCAGAACTGGTAGATCGACCGCATCAATTTGCACGACGGCAATGTCCGTAAGCGGATCCTGACCTAACACTTCGCCTTCGAAAGCAAGACCGTCATTGAGCGTTACCGTCACCCGATCTGCACCTTCCACCACGTGGGCATTCGTGATGATTCGACCAGTGTCGGCAATGATGAAACCCGAGCCGATCCCCTGCTGTTCGGGCGAGCTAAATCCGCCCCCAAAAAAGTCTCGCAGCGTCGATGAGGAGTTTGTAAAGCGCGTCGTATCGATCCGTACGACAGCCGGCGATGCCACTTCCACCACTTCCGTGATGAAATTCCTGTCCTCAGGTGTCGGCGTCAACGATCGCTCGCGCTCCAGCTCGCTCGCCGTTTGATTCTCTGTATTTGCTTGCGACTGCTCTGGCAAGGGCTCCAATGCGATCGGGGGCGCAATGTCGGGCAAGTTACAAGCACTCGCGCCGATTGCAAGGGCAACAGATACGATGGCATAGCAACCGGAGCGCGAGCGGAGAAAACGAATAGCGTTTTTCACAAGCCAAAAGCAAACGAGACATGAGTCTCCATTCTGCCCCAGTGCGGAGCAATCGGGACTTATTTCCTAGTAAATATATGCGGAACTATAAATGATTGATCGTAGCAAGTTTTCAGGCAAATGAGAAGATGGCGGTTAAGATTCTTTTAGCCCATGTTTACAAAGTGCAACGACGGGCTAGGGTGGGGGATACTTGCCCTGCAACTAAACGGGTTTAATGCTGTCTTTCTCGGTGGCGATCGCGACAGCAAGGCAGAGCTAAAACAGAGTCGTTCCCATACACCAATCGCCAGCAGCCGAGACTCGTTTCAGTTCGCGATCGCGCGCCGGAACTAGTGTCGACTGCGATTCGACACCGACACTTTTGGAGGTCCCGACGTGAAGTCTTCTCTCGTCATTCTCTACCACCGCGAGCCCTACGACGAGGTCGTCGAGAATGGCGTCGTTCGCTATCGTGCCAAGAAAAGCCCCAACGGTATCTTGCCGACTCTCAAGAGCTTTTTTCACAACGTCAGCCAGGGTACCTGGGTTGCATGGAAGCAGGTCAAAGCGAAAGATGCTGCAAAGTTTCAAGAACGCGTTGAAGTTGAAGGTGAGGGGAACTACAGCGTTCGTCGCATCCCGTTAACGGCGGACCAAGTCAAGCATTTCTATCACATCACATCTAAGGAAGCGTTCTGGCCGATCCTTCATTCATTTCCCTATCACTTCACTTACGAAACCTCGGATTGGGAGAATTTTGAGAATATCAACCGGCTCTTCGCAGAAGCCGCGTGCGCTGAAGCAGCTGACGACGCCCTGATTTGGGTGCACGATTATAACCTCTGGCGTGCTCCTTTTTTCATTCGCGAACTCAAGCCCGACGCGCGTATTGCGTTCTTCCATCACACGCCATTTCCTTCGGTGGACATTTTTAACATCTTGCCCTGGCGCGAGAAGATTATCGATAGCTTGCTGTGCTGCGATATCGTCGGTTTTCACATCCCGCGCTATTCCGAGAACTTTGTTAACGTCGCGCGCAGCCTGCGCGAGGTGGAAGTAGCCGCGATCGAGCCCGTACCATCGAATCTGACCTCCGTGGGTACCGCCCTCGCCGAGCCAGAAGCCGTTACAAAATTGCGCTACAACGGTCGCGAGATCAAAGTGGACGCCTTCCCCGTTGGCACCAATCCCAAACAGATTCAGAGCGTTCTGAACAAACCCGAAACCGAGAAACGCTACGAAGAGATTCTGGAGCTACTTGGCGGGCGCAAAACCATCATTTCTGCCGGACGCGTGGACTACGTTAAGGGCACGCGCGAAATGCTGGAAGCCTACGGTCGCTTGCTGGAGCGCCGCCCGGAGCTGCACGGTAAGCTCAACCTGTTGGTGACATCGGTATCGCCGGCTACCGGGATGCGCGTATATAAAACCGCGCAGACACTTATCGAGCAACTTGTGGGCAAGATAAACGGCCGCTTCGCCAAGCTCGATTGGATTCCAATCATGTTGTTCACGCAGCCCGTGCCCTTCGCCGACTTAATGTGCTATTACAAAGCTGCAGATATCTGCTGGACGACCCCCCTGCGCGATGGATTAAATCTCGTGGCTAAGGAATACGTCATCGCGCGCGGCGGTCGAGGTGGCGTGTTAATCCTCTCCGAGTTCGTGGGAGCAGCAGTGGAACTCCCAGAGGCCGTTCTGACCAACCCGTATTCGATCGATCGCATGAACGACGCGATCGATCTCGCGCTGGACATGCCCGAGGACGAGCAGCAGCAGCGCATGCAGAAAATGTACTCAACGGTTACGCACTACGACGTCAATTACTGGGCAGGTCGTTTGCTCGAGCAATTCGAACTGCAACTCCCCGGTCTCAATTCCGATAAGGAGTTGGCAGCGGTCTAGATACCGAGCCTACCGCTCGCGACAGCGTGTTTCTCAGAAGTCGACGCAATTGGGTTTCGGCTTCGCACCCTCCAACCAGGGTCAGACCGGTTCCGCGATTGCTTGCGGAGCCGTTTTTTGGTGAGTCGGGTTCTAGGGAGGGAATCTAATACTACCTCTAGGGAGCGCTGCGACAGATGGCAGATTGAGAACCATTCATCCTCGGGGTTGTTTGCCTCATCTGTCGTAAGAATTGTGCATTTTGGTATTACGGTCGTTACCTCGCGACTCATACCTTGCAGGAGCGGATCGCAGCCGAGACGTAAACTACCGTTCAGACAGCTGATTCAAGCCGGACTCCGCTTGCGTGCGAAGTACTGGAAGATATTTATAAACTGCAGCATCGACAATAAACTGCGACATCGGCCCATGCGTTCTTTTCAAAAAATTCGAAATACTGCCTATGACGCTATTGTCATCGGCGGTGGTGTTAACGGAGCGGCAACAGCTCGCGACGCTGCCCTGCGCGGACTCAAAACAATTGTTGTCGAGAAAGCAGACTTTGCTGGGGGTACGTCAAGTTGGTCGACGCGCCTCGTTCACGGCGGACTGCGCTATCTGGAATACTTCGAATTTTCCTTGGTGCGGGAGTCGCTGCACGAGCGCGAGCTGCTGCTGCGCTGCGCGCCGCACTTAGTCAAACCGCTGATGCTTACCGTCCCGATTTACGGGGATCGCTCCCGCCCGTACTGGAAAATCTGGGCGGGCATGATCCTTTACGACTTCTTTAGTTTTGATAAGAGCATGCTGCCGCACCGAATGCTCCCGAAGCAGAAATTCCGCCAGCACTTGCGCTCTCTCGATCCAGATGGACTGAAGGGCGGCGCACAATATTACGACGCTCAAGTAGTTTATGCCGAACGTCTCTGCCTGGAGAATATCATTGCCGCTCGGGAAGCCGGAGCGACCGTACTCAACTATGTGGAAGTGATAGCTCTCGAGCGCAACGGCGATCGCATCACGCGCTTGCACTGCCGCGATGTTTTTACGGGAGAAGTAGTTGTTATCACCGGCAGCCAGGATGCAGTTGTCATCAATACGGCAGGGCCGTGGGTGGACGAAATCTGTCGACGCGGGGTGCAAGCAGGCGGTGAATGCGTGGAACTCGCGCGGGAGCAGTTGATCGGCGGTACTAAGGGCAGCCACATCATTGTCGATGCCTTTCCCGGAGCGCCCGATATGGCTCTTTATGTGGAAGCAAAGTCGGACAAGCGGCCATTTTTTATCGTGCCGTGGTTGGGTTCGTATCTGATCGGTACAACCGACATTCGCTTCAACGGCAATCTCGAGCAGATCAAAGCCGGGGACGAGGAGATCGATTATCTCTTGCGCGAGACAAACCTCACGATCCCGAGCGCTCGCCTCACTCGTGACGACGTTAAGTTCACCTACTCAGGCGTGCGACCGCTGCCCAATACCGAGGGCAAGCCTGGCGGCATCACGCGCCGCCACCTACTGCACGACCACGGCAAGGAAGGCACAGTTAACTTGATATCGCTAGTTGGAGGCAAGCTGACTACATTCCGGCATGTTGGCGAGCAGCTGACCGATGCCATTTTCTTGAAAATGGGTCGCCCGATCCCCCCGTGCCCGACCCTGCACCAACCCTTCCCAGGAGCAATCTTGCCAAACGATCCGCGCATCGCCGACGCGATCGTGCAGTATGGCGATCGCCTGAAGCGGACGACGGTCGATCGCTTGTTCGACCTCTACGGCGCTCGGGCCCTGCAGGTGTTGGCACTAGTCGACGACGCACCGGAGTTGGGCGAGTGCATCGTTCCCGAAATGCCGGACATCAAAGCACAAGTGGTTTACGCCGTCCGCGCAGAATTTGCGCAGACGGCAGCCGATATTGCCCGACGCCGGACGCCGATCGCCATGGAGCAGAATTACGGCTTGGACGCACTGCCGGTTTTGCTGGATGTGCTGCAGCGTCACTGCGGTTGGAGTCAGAAACGCTGCGATCGCTCTCGCACTGAGTACATCAATTATGTGGTGGAGAACTGCATTCCCGACTACGTCCTAGCCCAACTGCAAACAGCTGAGAAATTGGAAATCGCCGGGCGATCGCGCCCATAGCCTTTGCTGTGCAGCCAGCACCATTCTGAAGCCAGCAACCGAACGCAAGTCAGAAAAGAGGCGTTCTTGGCGTGGCTTGCGTTCGCTTTCACGAAAACAATTTAATACACGAGCCGACTTCCCGGAGGTCATTGCGTTCCAAAACGCACGACCCTGTCACCTCGATCGCAACGAGCAGCTCCGGTAGGACTCATGCGATTTTGAAGATGAACGTCACCTTCTCTTCCTTGCCGAACGCGATCGAATCACCCGACTCCATCACGCGGCGGATGCCCGACTGGGGTGGACTGTGTTTGACATAAGTACCGTTGGAGCAACTTACATCTTCGATGAAGTGCTTCGAGTCCTGCAGGATGATGCTTGCAGGGACGCGCGAGGCGATCTCTGCATCGGGCAAGCCCGCCAGATCGATATCCGGCGGAACACGATCGTTCGGCTTACGAGATATTGTCAAATCTGGTGTATGGCTAGAAGCTAGGCGGCAGCCTGCATCTGGGTCACATCGGTGTTGTCATCGACTCGACATCCATCTTTGAATGGAACTCCTTCAATCACGTCAGCTAGGTGTTTAAAGCCTCGAATCCTGAGCCAACTCTTCTGAGCGCTCTCGACCAGTTTGAACACCAGTGCCAGGATAGTTTCCTTAGAAACACAGCCTCGGGTCTTGTCGGTTCTGAGGCGCACGGTGGCAAAGGTCGACTCAATGGGATTAGTGGTGCGAATGTGCGCCCAATGCTCAGCGGGGAAGTCGAAGAAGGTCAGCAAAACATCGCGGTCTTTGGCTAAACACTGGGTCGCCTCGGGATACTTGGCTTCATAGGTCGCAATGAAGCGATTAAACGCTTGATCGGCCTCGGTTTTGCTGTTTGCCCGGTAAATCTCCCAGACCGCGCGTTTGGCCTCGCTCTGCTGCCGTTTGGGGAGTTTGTTGAGCACGTTAGCAGTCTTATGCACCCAACAGCGCTGTTTCTTCGTGGTGGGAAACACCTGAGGTAGGGCTTTCCAGAAGCCTAAAGCCCCATCGCCAATGGCCAGGTGAGGTGCTTGGGTTAGCCCCTGGTCTTTGAGCCGCAGCAACAGTGATTTCCAACTCAACTCCGATTCCCGATACCCCGCCTCCAAAGCCAGGAGTTCTTTGTGCCCTTGACCCGTGACCCCGATGATGACCAACATGCACTGCCGCTCGCCGGCACGGATGTTGAAGTAGATGCCATCGGCCCAGATATACACATAGTGCTGTTGCCGTAGCGACCGCTGCTGCCACCTCTGGTGCTCAGCGCTCCACTTGGCTTTCAGACGGCCAATGGTCGCCGCAGAGAGCCCGGTTGTGTCTGAGCCCAACAGCGACGACAGCGCCTCACAAAAGTCCCCGCTAGACACCCCTTTAAGGTACAACCACGGGAGTAAGTCCTCTATGCGGCGGGCGCGTTTCAGGTACGGCGGCAGCAGGGCAGAGGTGAACTTTATCCCGCTGCCACTGCGGTCTCGCACCTTCGGCACTTGAATCTCCACCTCCCCGACTCCAGTCGTAATCGTGCGTTCGGGCAGGTGGCCGTTGCGCACCACCACCTGCCGTCCTTGCTCATCCCGGCGGTCTCGATACTGAGCTAGAAAGTCCTCCAATTCCGCTTCGACCGCTTGGGCGATGATTTGTCGGGCTCCTCGTCGAATCAGATCGCTTAAGGCGTCGCTGAAGCTCTCAGTTGTCTCTGGCGTAGGCAATGAAATAAGATTGTCGTCATTCATGGTGTATTCCTCTGCTGGTTACTTTGTTTCATCCAGCAGGATACGCCCTTTCTTCTTTTCCCTCCATACACCAGAAATAAGCATATCTCTCGGCTTACCGATGAGAATGATGGGTTGTGCGAGCAGTACGATCGAGTCTCCCGTCTGCAAATGCACCAGATAAGCATCCACCTCGGGAGTCTGAAGCTGGGTTTCCAAAGAATTCTGCGGACATTGGGGAAGCTCGCCCGGCGGCAATGGCTTCGTTGCCTTTAGAACGAATATTCCCGGCTCGGCAGCACCGTCGAAAATCTTTTCAGAAGGCACGTTCATGAAAACTGAAGTTCAGCTCGGCAGCGGCCTCAGGAGTTGCAAGCGCAGGTATCGGAAAGACCGAACGCGACCAAGCGGCAACTGCTGCAAAGGGAGAGACTTCCCCGGTCGGGGTGGCTTCCGGTCCACTGGATCTGGCAGCACGCGATCGACCGTTTGCGCGATCCAAGGCTAGTTTGACTCAAATTGTAAAGTCATCCGAGCAGAATTCTACCCCTCGGATGAACCTCGGAGCATTGCAAGCTTACCAACCGCGTCTATCAATCGAACAGTGCAATTTACCAACAGATTCTGGTTTCGCGGACCCTCTAAACCATCACGCCCGCTCCCCAATGAACCGATCTAACTGCTAGAGCATCGCGACCACAGAGATATCGAACGCTGCCACTCAAGCCACGAGGTCAGCTCCTGCATCGGCATCGAGCAGCCACCATAACTCGCCTGCCGGTTGCACGAGTCGCGAAGGATACGCCGCATTGTCACCCTCGGATGCGAGGACTTGCTTCAAAGCAGGACGTTTGTTAGCCCCGGAGATGAGGAACAGAACCCGCCGCGCGCAGTTGAGCACGGGAACGGAGAACGTCAACCGCAAACTGTCGCCTTTGTTGCCCACGGTGACACTGCGATCGCAGACCTGCAGGGAGTTGGTATGGGGAAATAGAGATGCTGTGTGACCGTCATCGCCCATCCCGAGCAGAATCAAGTCAAATTCAGGAAACTCGCCGTCTGCAAGCTGAAAAAAAGACCGTATTACGCCATCCGCATGCTCGGCATCGACAGCAGCATCGCCATCTGCTGTCGGCATGGGATGAAGGTTCTCGGCCGGGATAGGAACTTTGTCCAACCAGGCTTCGCGAGCCATGCGCTGGTTGCTTTCAGGGTGGTCGGGGCTGACGTAACGCTCGTCTCCCCAAAAGACGTGTAGGCGATCCCACGGTAGTGACTCCGCGGCGAGTTGCTCGTACAGCGGCCTGGGTGTGCTTCCACCCGACAAGGCAATGGTGCAGCGGTCGCGCTCGGCAATTGCAGACCGGATGGTCTCGACGCAAAACGCCCGTGCGCGCGCCACGAGGGCGACCTTATCGGGTAGAACCTCAAGTTTGCGATTCTGCATTACCAACATTTCCTCCACGCACTATCCCAACAAAACCTCCCCGTTCCCCTTGGATAGTTAGCAGAGTGTCAAACAACCAGCAATCTGCCAATATCTATGTCGATAGGGTCGGGCTTATGCAGCAGCTCAGTGCAACGAAACGCATGCCCGACAGAAGGTTCCCGGCGATCTCAATGTTAGAATAGCCATTCAATACAGGGCTACGCGCTGGTGACATTCCGCGTGCGTTTTCATTCTGCAGCTGCGGATTGGCTATTGAACTTGCAACACTTCTTTACAAAGCGTAATACTTTAAGAAGTAAGGGTAAAGAAGGCGGCGTGCGGGCTGCGATCGACTGTCATCTGATATTGACAAGGACGCAAGCAGGAGGGGGTGCCGAGGAAGCGCGCGGCGCCGCAAGCAGATGCAATGCAGGGCAAAACCTGTAGCAGCAAAGGAGAGTAAGTCGCGAGTGAGCATTCAGCAGCGCTTCGTACAGAGCCTCAAGAACGACTTGATTGCCGGTTTGCTAGTAGTGATTCCCCTGGCAACCACGATTTGGCTGACCTACACGGTGGCAACATGGGTGATTCGGTTTCTGACGAAGATTCCCAACCAACTCAATCCGTTTGAAAGCCTGCATCCGTTCCTGACTAATTCGCTCAACTTGCTAGTGGGACTGGCGGTGCCGCTGTCGTGTATTTTGCTCATCGGCTTAATGGCACGTAATATAGCCGGGCGCTGGTTGCTCGATTTGGGCGAGCGATTGCTTCAGGGCATTCCGCTGGCAGGGTCAGTTTACAAAACGCTCAAGCAGATTCTAGAAACTCTGCTCAAGGACTCGAAAAGCAAGTTCCGTCGCGTAGTGATGGTTGAATATCCGCGACCGGGACTGTGGACGATTGCCTTTGTGACAGGAACGGTCGATGCGGAGTTTCAAACTCACGTCGAGCAACAATTGCTGAGCTTATTTATCCCGACGACGCCCAATCCGACGACCGGGTGGTACGCCATGGTCCCTGAGAACGAAGTCATCAACCTATCGCTATCGATTGAGGAAGCGTTCAAAGTCCTAATTTCTGCGGGCATCGTGACGCCATCGCCGAACGTAGTCTTACCCCCTCAGCGCAACGTGAAAGCAGCTCGCTCCAGCAATGCTCGACGCGAACCGCCCCTGGCAGAGCTGGCAATCGATAATACGCGTGCAGTTTTGCTTGAGGAAGATGTCGTTTCCGAGTAACCGCTCTAGGTTGCCATGCCCAGTTTGGAATAATTCTGCGCTTGTGCGCATTGCCTAAGAGTTTGTCACCGAGCTGCCACCATGCCCCGTTTACAGCCACGTAGCATCGCTCGCGAGCTTGCCCTGCTCGCCCAAAGTCAACTGCGGCTAAAGTCAGACAAGCTCGACCGACAGTCGCTGGAGCAACTAGTCTCCACCTCCATTCGCGCTCTCATCGGCGAGGTCCAGGAATCCCTAGAAGTGGCTGCTGCAGAAGTGCAGCGCGCGCAGGATCGCCTGCTGACTAGCGCCACGCGCACGACCACTGTCGAGGGAGCTAAAGCGATGACTGCAGAGGCGATCGCGCTGACGCAAGCTGCCATCAATCGGCTCGGATCGGCATTGGAATTGCCACAGTTCGTGCAGATGGCCGAGCGCGACGAGGTCCGCCAATATGCCTTGACACTGTTGAGTGCGATTGGCAATTACCGCGAAGCAATCGACGAGCGAATTTCGGCAGCACTCGTGGACTGGCAGCTGCATCGTCTGGCGCGGATCGATCGCGATTTGCTGAGGCTCGCAGTTGCTGAAATGGTGTACCTGGGCGTGCCAGTCCGGGTGGCCATAGACGAAGCCGTGGAGCTCGGTAAGCGTTACTCCGATGAGAACGGCTATCGGTTCGTGAACGGAGTACTGCGGCGCGCTAGCGATCGCCTCAAAACCGAGCAGAAAGCCGATGTCGCACCGCACGCCCCTACAGACAGCGCTGACGAAAGCAAGGTTGGTTAGCAGTCATGGTCTTTAATTGGTTCCGCCGCCGTAAGGCAGATAGCGATGCAGACGCCCAGAAGGGTCCCGATGCCCCAGAAACAAAGGCACCGGAAACAGAAGCGACTGTCGAGCAGCCTTCTGCTCCCGCCACAAAAGACGATTATCTGACCTGGGCCAAAGCGGCTTATCAGAATATCCAGCGCAGCAAGCAGGCAGAAGAGACTACACCGGCACCATTTGCAGATACGCCAGCAGAGTCAGAAGATACCGGTGCAGCAACTGCCTCCACCCCTTCTGACGAAACGGCCGACGCGACCCCCACAGAACCTGTTGCCAATCCACCTGTTGCTAACCCACCTGTTGCTACGCCGACTGCCGATGGCACTGCAGCAGCAGATGCAATTGGACAAGACGAGTCAGGGGATGTTAAAGGCGCAGCTGCCGCATCACCCAGTACTACCTCCGCAGTCGAGCTGGATGCGAGCACTCTCGACACCATCGCACCCGTTACCGAGCCGGACGCCGGCATTCCCAATACCGCAGGTGGTGCCGACGAGCCAGCATCTGCGCTCGAGCCGGACGCCAAGGTGGCAGAGACTCCAGGCACTGATGCTCTACATGCAGAGACTCGAGGCACTGATGCTCTAGATACTGATGTCGCTGCCGAGTCGGTTGCGGCTGCTTCAGAGCCGGCTGCCAACGTGCCGGCATGGATGCAGAAATCCGGTAATTTGGAGCGCTTGCGCGCGACAGCAATTGAGGAACCGGAGTCGGAGATTGCACCAGAGCCCGAGCCAATTACCGCCGCAGAAACCGAAACATCCGTTACCCTCGACGAAGATTTTATCTGGTCTGCACAGGTTCTTGCTGCGCAGGGCCGTCGTCCCGAAGACGTTACCGAAGAGGAAATCGACTGGCTCAAGCGCCTGCGTCAGGGATTGGGTAAAACCCGGCGTGGCTTGGTCAACCAACTCAAGTCCATCGTTGGACAGGGACCGCTCAATCAGGATGCCGTCGATGAAATCGAAGCCTTGCTGCTGCAAGCCGACGTTGGCATCGATGCCACCGATTATGCGATCGCTGCCCTGCAAGAGCGCATGCGTCAAGAGACTCTGCCGCCCGAACAGGCAATCGCCTATCTCAAGCAAATCCTGCGCGACCTGCTCGACCGCCCTACCGCCCGCGACACCAGCCCGACCTTCATACCGGAAAAAGACTGTCTAAATATCTGGCTGATCGCAGGTGTCAACGGCGCGGGCAAGACCACGACTGTCGGCAAGCTCGCCCACCTCGGGCAAAAATCCGGCTACCGCTGCCTGATTGCTGCGGCCGATACGTTCCGCGCCGCCGCTGTCGAGCAAGTCAAAGTCTGGGGCGAACGGTCTGACACGCTCGTGATTGCTAACCCCGGCAAGAACGCCGACCCAGCTGCAGTGGTCTACGATGCGATCTCCGCCGCAGCTGCACGCAAAAGCGAACTGCTGCTGGTCGACACGGCTGGTCGCCTGCAGAACAAAAAAAACCTGATGGACGAGCTAGCGAAGATCCGTCGGATCGTCGACAAAAAAGCCCCGGATGCTGTTGTTGAATCTCTGCTGGTCCTGGACTCGAGCCTCGGTCAGAACGGACTGCAACAAGCTAAAGTATTTTCCGACGCCGCCAATCTCAGCGGCGTGGTCCTTACCAAACTCGACGGCAGCGCCAAAGGGGGTGTCGCCCTCGCGATCGCACAGCAGCTGGATTTACCTATTCGCTTCGTGGGCGTCGGTGAAGGCATTGAAGATCTGCGTCCGTTCTCCAGTTACGAGTTCGTCGAGGCGCTGATCGATGGCTGAGCTAGGTGGGCGATCGTGCTACCCGACGCCCATCGGACTGCAAACGCTCAACAACCCGGTCGCGGCCGGGAACGCCATGCCCACTCGACCGGTCTGTCTCGGCAGACTCGCAGCAACCATCCCAACCCAGAGATGCGGTTGGTGCCTGCGGAGAGGCGCTCGTCGCGATCGCGAAACCGTGCAGATCCCTACAGCGTTCATTGGCAGATTTGTCGTTAAGCGCTATCATTGTCCGACCTCTCCGGTGCTATCCAAGGGAGCATTGGGGGGACTGCCGCACTGAAGCAACCGGATGCAAGCGATATGCCCGTCGCCTCTTGAAATCGCGGCGACAAACTGATATTCGCCGTCCCGAGCGGCTCGGGGCGGCCTTGCCGAGCCTCCAGCAATAAGTCAGCCGCGATCGCGTGTCGAACTGAGTTGTCTCTCGATGACTGCCTTGCCTCTGCCCAGTCAGCCGCCGCCCGAGGGGTCCGATCGGTCGGATGCTGCCAATCCGACGCCCGTCTCTGCGCTTAAAGAACTCGTGGCAAACTTGCACCGCGAGCAGCACAAAATTCAGAATTTACTGAGTTCGCTCGGATTTGCCCTCCGCAGCTTCAATAACCTCAATCAGTTCCTCGAAATCGTGCCGCTGATGGCCGCGCGAGTTGCCGATGCCGATGGTGGCGCTTTGGTGCTGTTCAAACCCGACGGTCGCGTCCAGCTAGAACACCTGCACTGCCAAGACGGACACACCTGCCAGGATGTCCGCAAAGCGCTCCTCCAAGCGATTCGCGAGCCGGCATTTTCCGCACCTGCGCCGTCGCCCGGCAAGGATCTTAGTACCGGTCCGCTTGACTTCGGTCGTACCAACCCACTCGATACCTGCCTTGCCACCCATCTCGGACCCGACGTACGAGTGTGGGGAACGTCCATGCAGATACGGGGGCGAGAACGCGGGCGACTGTTCGTTTTCAGCCGCAATCGTGCTTATGAATGGACGCTGACGCGCCAGAAACTGGTACAGCTCGTTGCCGATCAGGCGGCCGTCGCGATCGCCAACAATGACCTCACCGCCGAACTGCGGCAAAAAGAACGCCTCGACCGCGAGCTGGCGATCGCCTCGGACATTCAGTTTCACCTACTACCGCGACAGTATCCCAACATCGCTGGCGTGGACATTGCTGCTGACTGCCGCACGGCCAACCGAGTCGGGGGCGACTATTACGACTTCATTCCGGCCGATTACGATCGGCGACCCCACGGCGACGATACCCAACCTAGCCTCGTACCCTGGAGCATCGTGATCGGCGACGTCATGGGCAAAGGCGTTCCCGCCGGGCTGATCATGACCCTGACGCGCGGGATGCTGCGCGCCGAAGTGCTCAACCGCCACTCGCCAGCGCGGGTTCTCGAACACCTCAACCGGGTGATGTTCGACGACCTCGACAGCTCCCATCGCTTTGTAACGCTGTTTTACTCGGAATACGATCCGTTGACGCGCCGGCTGTCCTTTAGCAATGCGGCCCACAATCCGCCACTGTGGTGGCAAGCTGCGACGGGTACAATCCAGCATCTAGACACGCTGGGGATGCTGATCGGCCTCGATACTGACTCCGATTTCGACGACGCACAGGTGCAGCTCGCACCCGGCGACACGGTACTTTACTACACCGACGGCTTTACCGATGCCGTCAACTCGAATGGCGATCGCTTTGAGGAAAGTAACCTCAAGTCAGCTTTTGGGAATGCCTGCTGCACGCGAGCGGGCGCACAAGCTATTCTCGATACTGTCTTCGCAGCCGTTCGCAACTTCGTCGGTCCCAACAACGACACCGACGACGACATGACACTGGTGGTCATGCAGGTGCGAGCGGAGGACGCGCCAGCGGGCAGCAATCGGGAGAACTTTTAGCACGGCGTGGGGACGATATGCGTCGGACAGCAAGGGAAGCTAGCAATTCCGCACTTCCGAGCCGGCGATCGCGCTGCGAAGGCACGTGAGAATTAGAGTTCAGGTGACGCGATGGCAGCAAATTGAACGCTCGGGGTTCCGTTCGGCGCGAGCAGCGAGTACTCTCAAGGTTAATCAGTTTAGTGCGAGTCAGTTCGGGGAGGACGTACCACCATGAATCTCGACGCGATCGGTTTGGCGGGGTTTGACGTATCGCTATTTGCAAATTCTTGGGATGCCGCGAACGCTTGGCAGCAGGCAGTCCAAAGTAGCTGGCTGCTGGCAATCGACGACCCGGACGTGCTGGGGCAAATGCGCAATGCCTGGAATAACTTCATCGAGTCCGGTCAGGTCTGGGCACTGATAATCGGGCTTTTTCTGGGCTACATCTTCCGCTCGTTCACCGCCTATTAGCAGCCCACCGCTCTCTTGCGATCGATACGGGGCATGTCCTTTCAGGTGAGAATGCTTGGTGCCGCGATTGCAAGCACCTAAATTCCCCTACGGTCGATCCGGCATTTACGTTGACTCACCGCAGATCCGTCCAATCGCACACCTACCGTGACTCAATCGCAAAAAACCTGGAGCGATCGCTTCGAGTCGTCACTGCACCCAGCGATCGCGCGCTTTAATGCCAGCATTGGTTTCGATATCGAGCTGCTGCCCTACGACCTGACCGGCTCCATCGCCCACGCGCAGATGCTCGGTCGCACCGGCATCATCTCTGCCGAGGACGCCAATCGGATTACCAACGGTCTCGAACAAATCCGTGCAGAGGCCGAACGGGGCGAGTTTACACCCGGCATCGATGCTGAGGACGTGCATTTTGCTGTCGAACGGCGGCTGACCCAGCTCATCGGTGACACCGGTAAAAAACTGCATACCGCCCGATCGCGCAACGACCAAGTGGGCACGGACGTGCGACTGTACCTGCGCGATCGGATTCACCACCTGCGCGATCGCGTGCGAGACTTCCAGCGCGCACTGGTCGATCTGGCAGCGGCACACGTGGAGACGCTGATTCCCGGTTATACGCACCTGCAACGGGCGCAGCCGGTCAGTTTGGCCCATCACCTGCTGGCCTACTTCCAGATGGCGCAGCGCGATTGGGAGCGCCTAGGTGAGGTTGCCGCGCGCACGAATATTTCGCCGTTGGGGTGCGGGGCCCTGGCTGGGACAACCTTTGCGATCGACCGCGACGATACAGCTCGACAGCTCGGGTTTGACGGCATTTACGCTAACAGCCTCGATGGCGTCAGCGATCGCGACTTCGCGATTGAATTCATGAGCGCGGCGAGCTTGATTATGATGCACCTGAGCCGCTTGAGCGAGGAAGTGATTTTGTGGTCGTCCCAGGAGTTCGGCTTCGTGACGCTCGCGGATAGCTGTGCCACGGGCTCCAGCATCATGCCCCAGAAGAAAAATCCCGACGTACCGGAGCTGGTCCGCGGCAAAACTGGGCGCGTGTTCGGGCATCTGCAGGGATTATTGGTGCTAATGAAAGGGTTACCGCTGGCGTACAACAAAGATCTTCAAGAAGATAAGGAAGCGCTGTTCGACGCGGTGAAGACAACAGACGCGTGCCTGGAAGCCATGACGATCATGATGTGCGAGGGCATCGAGTTCCGCCAAGCCCGCCTGGACGCAGCCGTAACCGAAGATTTCTCCAACGCTACAGACGTTGCCGACTACCTAGCTGCACGCGGTGTGCCGTTCCGGGAAGCTTACAATCTGGTCGGTCGCGTCGTGCGCACGTGTTTGGCTGCAAACAAACTGCTGAAGGATTTAACCCTCGACGAATGGCAAGAGCTGCATCCAGCCTTCGCTGACGATATCTACGCGGCGATCGCGCCGCAGCAAGTAGTAGCCGCGCGCAACAGCGCGGGGGGCACCGGTTTCGAGCAGGTACGTCAGGCGATCTTGGCAGCACGAGCATTGCTAGACGACGCAGCCAGCCCTAGCAGCTGACAGGCTGGTCGGTACAACTTCCAGAATGAAAGTCCCGTTTCACCGTCCTTTCAGACTTGAAGTATCAAAAAAGCAGCTCCTCAACTGCTATAGCTGGCCCCCTTTCTGCAGGATTCCTGGAGCAACTCATGCAACGATCGTGGCACTTTCTATCGACGGTGGCGGGAATCGTCTTCCGCCATCCGATTGCAGGCGCGACGATCGTCCCGGTGCTTCCAGACGAGCGGATCGTACTGGTGCGGCGGCGCGACACGAATCGGTGGGGACTGCCCGGCGGCATCGTCGACTGGGGTGAGGACCTGCCTACGACGGTGCAACGGGAACTGACCGAGGAAACCGGCCTGGAATTGGTTGCCATTCGACGTTTGGTCGGCGTGTATTCGGCTCGCGATCGCGATCCGCGCGTGCATTCCATCAGTATCTTGGTCGCTGCCGACGCCAGCGGCACGCTACAGGTCCGCGACAGAGACGAAATTACGGAGGTCGCTGCCTTCGAACGCGCGGCTTTACCGCTCGGGACGCTCAGCCACGACCACGATCGCCAGTTGCGCGATTATCTGTCCGGTGCAACTGTTGTTGCCTGAGGGTGAAGGCGATCGCGCAATTGTCCCCAATCTTTTGAGGCGAACGTGAAGCTCGTATCAGCTGGCTGGCGGTCCGATTTGCTCGATCGCGTCCGCAACGCGCCGAGTCACATCTGTCGACAGGGGTACGTAGCCTAATTCGGCGCTCATGGCTTGACCGTCGGCGAGCGCCCACTGCAGCACTTCACGCAAGGTAGCTGCTTTGATTGGATCGTCGTAAGTACGGTACGCCAACACCCAGCTGTACGTCGCGATCGGATAGGCGTCGGGACCGTCTGGGTCAGTAACAAAAGCACGCAGGTCGTCGGGGAGTTCCACGCTGTCTAGAGCGATCGCGGTAGTTTCCAAGGTCGGCTCGACGTAATTGCCCGAGCGGTTTTCGAGCGCAGCTGTCGAGAGTCCGAGCAGGTGCGCGTAGCTGTATTCCACGTAGCCGATGGTGCCTGACGCCTGTTGCACTTGCGCGCTTACCCCCGAGTTGGATTTAACGCCGATGCCGGCCGGCCATTGCACGCTCAGCCCCGAACCGACTTGCGATCGCCAGGCATCAGAAATAGCGCTCAGGTGTGCGGTGAATGCGGCCGTCGTCCCGCTGCCGTCCGAACGGTGGACGAGGGCGATGGGTGTGTCGGGCAGTGCCAAGTCGGGGTTGAGTTCGGCGATTGGCGGAGCGTTCCAGCGATCGATTTGCCCGGAGAAGATACCGGGCAATACCGACCTCGACAGCTTCAAGCCACTGCCAATGTCCGGCAAGTTATACACCACAGCAATGCTGCCCGCGGTCATCGGCAGGAGGACGACACCATCGCTCACACTGGCAATTTGCTCGTCGGTCATGGCAATATCGCTTGCTCCGAAATCAACCGTGCCCGACACCATCTGCTGGATGCCGACGCCGCTGCCGACGGGTTGGTAGTTGACCTGAATATTCGGGTGTTGGCGATTGTATTCGGCAAACCAGCGCTGGTACAGCGGTGCGGGAAACGTCGCGCCCGCCCCGTTGAGAAACACCGATTCGGCAACCGGCTCGGGCGAGGCCACGCTGGCTGACGGCGACGACTCACTGGAACCAGGCGGAGCTGTCGGTGGAGCAAAGGGCTGGCAGGCAATGAATAGCCCCGCGATCGCCACCAGCATCCAGAAACGCGAACGTCGAAAAAAATCTCGGTTCATCACTGCACCTCATAACTGCGCCGCTTGCTCGTTTCGATTCCCAAGTTATCGACGGTCGGGTGGCAGGTGTCAAGCAATGGCGATCGCCCGAAGCTGTCTGACTTTTCCTATTATCTTTCTTGCGAGTTAAATTGGTAGGTCTTCGCGACGCTCGCAAGCCTTATCATCCCGTTGTGCGATCTCAAAGCCTCAGCTTGCTTCGAATCGCTACAAACCTGGAAACCATTGCTGTGCGTTTGTCGAAGACTTTTCGGCAAAATTCAGGAAGCTGGACGTCAAAAGCATACTTCGAACCTCAGCTCGAATTTTGCTAAGAGCACCGCTCGACCGGGACTGGTTAAGAACAGCGTGCTGGCCCCAATTTGAACAATGCTGACGAGAGATGATGCAAACCATCCTGAGAAGCAGTTGATGCCAATTTGCAGCCGGTGCAGCGCTTCCTAGAGTTGATTTAAGTTTAGGCACACGAGATCGGTGAAATCCTAACTCGGTCGTGGCAGGGAAATCTGTATGCGGTTGCCCTGCTTAAAGCCGTCGGGTATTTCCGCAAGACTGCAAGCAATCAGTACACTGGATCGAGACACCGAGTCCGAGATCGACCCTCGAGATTGAGATCCGCACTGCCTTGGAGGACCGGAGATTCGGTGCCGACGCGGATGCTCGCCCCGACGAATAGCGGTCGGGCAGTCGCCCCCAATCGGATCGTTCTAGGCAAGAACAGCGATGACAGGCAGAACCGGTATCGGTATTCGCACGGCTCAGGTGCGCTCCGAACGCGCGGTCGGGCAGCTTCACGTTTACGATGGGGCCGGCAAAGGCAAATCACAGGCCGCCTTGGGCGTGGTGTTGCGAGCGATCGGTTTGGGCATTAACTCTGCCGAACCTACCCGCGTATTGCTGCTGCGTTTCCTCAAGGGCCCCGGACGGACCTATGACGAGGATGCAGCGATCGCTGCTCTGCAACGCGGCTTCCCGCACTTGATCGATCAGGTGCGGACGGGTCGCGCAGAATTTTTCGGCAAGGATGAAATCACTCGTTTTGACGAAATCGAAGCGCAGCGCGGGTGGGATATTGCCAAAGGCGCGATCGCCTCGGGTCTGTACTCGATTGTGGTGCTAGACGAACTCAATCCGGTGCTAGACCTAGGGCTGCTTCCAGTAGAGGAGGTTCTGCGCTCCCTTCGTCAGAAACCGGAGAGTCTGGAAGTCATTGCCACCGGACGCGGAGCTCCGCAAGCGCTCCTCGACCTCGCAGACTTGCATTCGGAGATGAAACCCCATGCCACCAAGGATTGTGCCGTTGAAGGGATTGAAATCTACACTGGCGCGGGCAAAGGCAAGTCCACGAGCGCTCTCGGCAAAGCCTTACAGGCAATCGGGCGCGGCATCAGCAGTGACTGGTCTCACCGCGCGCTGGTCTTGCAATGGCTTAAGGGTGGCACCGGTTACACCGAAGACGCAGCGATCGCAGCACTCAAGCAAAGCTATCCCGAGTTGATCGACCACCAGCGCTGCGGTCGTGACGCGATCGTCTGGCGGGGCAAACAAGAAGAAATCGACTTCGTGGAAGCCGAGCGCGGGTGGGAAATTGCCAAAGCGGCGATCGCCTCGGGTGCCTACAAAACCATCATCCTCGACGAACTCAACCCGACGGTGGACCTCGAACTGCTGCCATCCGACGAGATCGCGCAAACGCTGCTGCGCAAGCCGCCAGCGACCGAAGTCATTATCACCGGACGCTGTACCACTCGCCCGTCCTACTTCGACATCGCCAGCGTGTATTCCGAAATGGTCTGTCACAAGCATTACGCCGAGCGGGGCGTCGATCTCAAACGCGGTGTCGATTTCTAGCAATCGCTCCCAGATTCACTAGCGCTCGGGTCCCAAACTGCTGAAACCGCACCCGAGTCAAGATAACTCTGCGAGTAATTCCGAACGATCCTGCCCTCTCTCCCAGTGACAGAACGTTACCAGAGGGGGATAACCCTCAGCTTGGAGCGCTTACGAACGCCGAAATGGGGCAGAATCGGACAGTACTCAAACTTCGCGCTCGCGACACCCGCTAATGGGGACTTACGACCGGGCTAGCGATCGCCCCGCTGCTGAAATCAACGACTTACGTGCAGTCGAACGGCTCTTGCAGAGCATGCTGCCTGCACCGGGCGACCGGGCCGAGCTGATTGCTGAAGGCAACCGCCTTCATGTTTTCCTATTTGCGGACGACCCAACTGCCAACCCGAGTGCTAGCATTGCCCTCTTGCGAGAACAGCTAGCCCGGCGCTGCGAGCCCGAATCCAGCCGCGATCCTGCAGCGGATAGCAGCCGAACGTTCGAGTTCTTGCGCGTTTACGGCTACCGCCGCCGCGATACCACGCTGGCTTGGTTTCGGCAGATTCGACTACTCGATTTCCCGGACCCCTGCCAACTGGCAAACGTACGCCCCGCCTGCCCGGAAGATGGCGATGCGATTGTCGAAATTCAGCTAGCCGCCATCGCGGCCAGCACCGCCGACCATTATTGCCCGCAGCAGATAGAGGCACTCTGCGAAGATAAATCCCACCGCCGCGATTACGGCGAGTACCTGTTCGTCGCCGAGCGGGATGGCACCGCGCTCGGCTTCGGCGCGCTGAACGGCCCGCGGAATACCATCCATGCCATTTACGTGCGTCCGGAATATTTCCGACAGGGGATCGGCTCGCAGTTGCTCGAACGCCTCGAAACCGAAGCTCTTCGGCGCGATCGCCCGGCACTGTACGTATGCTCTTCTCGCTATGCCGAACCGTTCTACCGCACGTGCGGCTTCCATAAAGTCGGAGATTTTGCTGCATCCGTGCGCCAAACCTCTATCCCCTGCATTGGCATGATTGCCGAGCTACTTCCCAAGCGCCAACCTCGCGAGCTCCTTGCCAAGCGACGCTGGCAGTTCGTGCGGCATGTGGGGTTGATTTTAGTGGCCATCCTGCTCGTTCACGTGCTGCTGTAACGATCGCGCGCCAACCGAAGCTGCCGGGCGCGGATGCCGCAATACCAGCGTGCGAGTCGCGCGGGCGGGACGCCAAGGGCGCGTCCGGCGAGAATGGCTTGATTCAGCAACGTGGTGCGGACGATGCCAAACTCTTGCCAGCGCCGCCCGGAGGTCAGAACGCGCTGCGGCACGATCGCCACGCGCCCCTGCCTGCGCAACTGTCGGACTAGTTCGAGATCTTCCAATATTGGCAGCGGTGGAAATCCACCGAGAGCGCGGAAGTCGGCCGCCCGCAGAAATAGCGCCTGATCGCCGTAGGGAAGTTGCAGCCAGTGCGATCGCTGCCACACGCCCCATTCAATGCAGCGCAAGCCGATTCCTGGCGCGTCGATGCCGAGCTCGAATGCCCCTGCGATCGCGTCGGACGGCACGAGCGCCGTGCGGACGCACGCTGCGTAGTCCTCTGGGAGGCACGTGTCGGCATGGAGGAATAGCAAAATTTCGCCGGCTGCCACCGCTGCTCCCGCGTTCATCTGCTGGGCGCGACCGGCCCGCCCATGAACGACCACCCGGACCCCCTGGGCGCGCGCGATCGCCACCGTCGCATCGGTGCTACCGCCATCGGCAACGATGACTTCGATGCCCGCATTGGGAACGATTGCGCTGGCGAGCGTCTTTTCCAATCCGTCAGCTTCATTAAGGGCAGGGATGATAACTGAGAGCGTCGCGCTTGCCATTAGCCTACCTGCTTAACGTTCTGAATAAAGGTAAAGGCAAATCTTTGGGAAAGGATGAAAGATTGCCGAAATGTCACAAGCCGATCGAAAAACGCGGGATCTCAAGCTGCCAATCGAGAAGTATCTCGTCACCGCCTATAAACAAAACTCGCAGGTAGCAGATATTGTCGGCAAGCCGCCAGACGCCCGGCTCAAAAGCAACTGCTTAGGTTGCGGATCGATTGCAGAATGAACAGCTGCTGCGGTCGCAAGCAGACAATCGACGGCGGGCTTCTATATCTCAACCAACTGCCTGCGTAAAATGGACACGCAAAGAACTAACTGCGATTTCCCGTGACCATCGAACCTCAAACCCCCACTGCAATGCCTGCAGGTGACAAGCCAGCACCACCAACCGCCGAACCGCCGCCGAGTTATGTCAAGCTTGCCATGCGCAACATGGTACGCAAGCGCGGCAAGTCCGTCTATCACTTCGTTCTCAGTACCATCGGACTGCTCGCCCTGTTCGTCGGGCTGTCCTATCTAACGCGCTGAGGCAGCACTGCATGGACGCCTCTCCGCCAATGGCCGAACCGCCGACTCTTTCGGTTGAAGTTTGCGTTCAAGTGACCGACGCGATCGCGGCGCTCGCAGATATCCCACGCGATTCCGAGCATTGGACGCAATGGATCGCTACCTGGCTGGCTGTCGCCCCCAAGATCCCCCCGAGCGGCACCGGCTACGAGCTCGCACTGCGCCTGTGCGACGATGCCGAGATCCAATACCTAAATGCCAATTACCGCGATCGCGATCGCCCTACAGATGTCCTTGCCTTTGCCTCGCTGGAAACCGACATGCCGGACCCGACAGCCTTGGAACTCCCCGAGGCAAGTGCGGAACCGCTGTATCTGGGTGACATCATCATTTCTGTAGAGACCGCGCGCCGCCAAGCTGCCGAACGCCATCATGCCCTGTCGCTCGAGCTTGTCTGGCTGGCAACCCACGGACTGTTACACCTACTCGGCTGGGACCATCCCAGCGCTGATGCCCTCGCCGCTATGCTGGCGTGCCAGGAAATTATGTTAAGAAACTCTAATCATTGGCAAAAAGAGCGCGCGTTGACCCTTGGGCATAGCGAGTTGGCGGACTATACTTAACATGCACTTAACCCAGCCAGGAACTATGAGCAACTTCAGCTCGACCGCTCCCCGGAAGGGCAAGCTAGCGGCTGCCGAGGATTTTTCGCGCTACGTGCCGTCGGCATCTGTCGAAACCGAAGCCCCGCGTGGCGCCCGCGCTGAGCGCTCGGAACGCCGCCTTGCTTGGAAAGTTGCTCCCAATCTACTCGTCAGTTTTAGATATGCCTGGGCAGGCGTACACTACGCCTTTGTCACGCAGCGTAATTTCCGCATCCACTGCACGGTCGGCGTCCTAGCTCTTGCTCTGGGCGCTTTTTTGCAGGTCGGCACAGTAGAGTTGGCAGTTGTGGGGCTGACGGCCGCGCTGGTTATGGTGCTAGAGCTACTAAATACGGCCATTGAATCGGTCGTCGACCTGACCGTGCGACAGACCTATCACGAGCTGGCCAAGACTGCTAAAGATTGCGCAGCAGGTGCAGTCCTGATCGCGGCGATCGCCTCAGTAGTGGTTGCCGGGCTGATTTTGCTACCGCCGCTAGCGACCCTGGTGCTTGGCAGTTAATGCTTGCGCGGTCGAGCTAGGATCGTCAGGCGATCGGGTTGCCTGCGAGGATCGAGCTTTGATTATTGTTATCGACAACTACGACAGTTTTACCTACAACTTAGTGCAATACCTCGGCGAACTTGGTACGGAGTTGCCCGTGGCCGATGACGTGCAGGTCTACCGCAACGACTGCCTCGGCCTCGACGACCTGAACCAGCAGCAACCCGATGGACTCATTATCTCGCCGGGACCGGGGCGTCCGGAGGATGCCGGAATCTCGATGGAGCTGATTCGCACCTGCGCGCCAACGCTACCGCTCCTCGGCGTCTGTTTGGGACACCAATGTATCGGTCAAGTATTCGGTGGTAAGGTCATCTCGGCTCCGACGCTCGTTCATGGCAAAACCTCGCCGATTTACCACGATGAGACTGGCGTCTTCGCCGGGCTCGAGAATCCCTTTACGGCCACGCGCTATCACAGCCTGGTTGTCGAGCGCGAGTCATTGCCTGCGGTCCTGGAGGTTACGGCTTGGCTCGAGGACGGTACGATTATGGGGCTAAGCCACCGCCAGTTTCCCCACTTACAGGGCGTGCAGTTCCACCCGGAAAGTATCCTGACTGCAGGCGGCAAACAATTGTTACGCAACTTCCTTGGTGCGATCGTGCCATCAGTCACTCCCTTGCGCTCGCCTGCCTTTTAAGGATTTTGCTACTTAGGAGACTGCAGCCCGAGCAGTCCGCCGTCTGAGAGAATGGACACGCAAACGCGAGGAGTCGGTAAGAAGCGCGAGATGAGACGACGAAAACTATTACGCTTAGCTGGAACGACAGCGATCGCGGCGGCGGCATCGACGTGGGTGTCCGGACGTGGTCCGGTCCGGGCACAGAGCGGCAGCGTGACCGTACGGTGGTTGGGGCACACTTGCTTTTTGTTTGTCGGCGGCGGATTGAGAATTCTGGTCAATCCATTTCGGCAGATCGGCTGCACGGCTGGCTACGCAGTTCCAGCTGTCGATGCAGATTTAGTGCTGATCAGCAGCCAATTACTCGATGAAGGCGATGTCGGACAAGTGCCGGGTAACCCCCAAGTGCTGTTCGAGCCGGGTGCCTACACATTTCGCGGCTTGGAACTCCAAGGCATCGGCATTGCCCACGATCGCGAGGGCGGTCGGCGCTTCGGCACGAATGTAGCGTGGATGTGGGAGCAGGGCGGACTCAAGCTCCTGCACCTCGGCGGCGCTGCTGCCCCCATCGAGATCGAACAGAAAATCTTGATCGGCCGCCCGGATGTCGTCTTCCTACCCGTTGGTAATGGCATCAAAGCCTACACGCCCTCCGAAGCCATAGCAGCATTGGAAACCCTGCGACCTCGCTTAGCAGTACCGACGCACTATCGTACGCAGGCAGCTGACGAAGCAAATTGCGATCTCCTTGCGTTGGACGAGTTTCTCGAACTCGTGGATGAAGTCAGTATCCGCCGCGCCGGCAGTAACGAGTTAACCTTATCGCCGGCCAGCTTGCCGGCTGATGGCACGGTCATTCAGATAATGGGCAATCCACCGTTCGTTCCGATTGCGAACCCGACCCCAACCGAGGCAGACCTTCCTGAAAAATCAGATTCTGCGGGCGAACAAGCTACCCGCCCACAACGTCTGAGGCTGATGTGAACTCCTAACTCCTACCTCTTTCGATCGCGCCAGCTCGGACATGGAGTGCCCGAGCTGGCGTATTTCTGGCGCAGCGTGTATTTACCCTTGTGCTGGCAACACCACCAAACCAAGTCTGAAGCTCACAACCAATGCCAGTTAATCGAACTCCCACTAAAGATCGCGCAATTGGCTAGGCAGGTTTTGATGCGGGCAAAGACGAAGCTAGGTTATGCGGTAACGCCGGTAGACAAGTGTTGCTTGATTTTGGCCCGGAACTCACTCTTCTGCTTTACACCGCGGACTTGGTCCAGGATTTCTTTGTCGCGGAAAAACTGCACCGTTGGCGTCCCGGTAACCATTGCATTCTCAGCAATGTCCGGATCGGCCGTGATGTCAATGGTGACAAAGTGAATTTGTCCGTCGAACTCGTCGACGACCTTATCCAAAATTGGCGTCAGCGTCTTGCAGGGACCGCAGCTGGGCGACACGTACTTCACGATCGTCAGTCGCTCGCTCTCGTGGAATAACTTGCGCAGCGCGTAGCCCCCGTAATGCCGAGTCTGGGTGGCATCAAACGTTACTTCTGCCGCCTCTGCTGTTGCCTCCGGAGGGACATCGCTTTCACGAGCGTCCGGGTTGGTTGCATCCTGGTTTTGGTGAAACTCTCGCACCAAACCGTTGGCTGAGAGATAGCGCTCTGCCAGAAGAGCTGCTTGACAGCCCGTTCCGGCAGCGGTGATGGCTTGGCGGTATTCGCGATCTTGAACGTCACCCGCAGCATAAACCCCTTCGACACTGGTCGCTACCGAGTCGGGTTGGGTGACAATATAGCCCACGGCGTCAAGATCGAGCTGGTCGTGGAACAATTCGGTGTTTGGCGTGTGACCGATCGCGTAGAACAGTCCTTTCGCCTCGATATTACTTTCCTCGCCCGTTTGCTTGTTACGAACGCGGATCCCGTTCATGTAACCGCCGGCTTCTCCGTAGATGTCAATAGCTTCGGTATTCCAGTGAACGGTCACCTTAGGGTTGGTTAAAACGCGGTCTTGCATTGCCTTGCTTGCCCGTAAAGCATTGCGGCGCACTAACAGGTGGACGTGCGAGCCGTACTTTGTAAGGAACACGGCCTCCTCGACCGCCGAGTCACCGCCGCCAATAACGGCCAGTTCGACCCCTTGAAAAATCGGGGTTGCGCCATCGCAGATCGCACAGGCAGAGATGCCGCGGTTCCAAAACTCGCGCTCGCTGGGCAGCCCGAGGCGCTTGGCGGTCGCACCCGTAGCGATAACGATACTGTGGGCTCTGACTTCGCGCTCCTCAGACCGCACTACGAATGGACGCTGGCTGAGGTCGATGGACGTGACGTCTTCGGTGTGGCACTCCGTCCCCCATCGGATGGCTTGTGCCTTCATTCGCTGCATCAGCTCCGGTCCCGTCAATCCTTCAGGAAACCCGGGGAAGTTCTCGACTTCGGTGGTAGTCATCAGCTGTCCGCCCGGCAATCCGCCTGCCTGCAATCCCTCAAACATCAGCGGCTTTAAGTTTGCTCGCGCGGCATAGATCGCAGCAGTGTACCCGGCTGGACCGGAACCGATGATGACTAGATTTTCTACATTCGACATGGTGCTGTCCTATCCAAACTCATAACGACTACGCTTTAATCATTATACTCACAGTTTTATCCCGAATGTAAAGGGGATGTTAAGGGCTTACCGCTCGTTTCTTGGCCGGGGAGTCGCCCCGGTTTGAGATTTTTATTCGCTCGACGAGGACGCGTCGAGGCGCTTGACAATCTGGCTCGCAATGCCGCTGGCGATCGCGCCGAGCATGAGAATCCCGATCGCGGGGGTGAATATTGGCTCCCAAAGTCGGTACCACAGGTCGAGCCCGAGGGGGATGTCAAGCGCGCGACCGACTAAGGCGATCGCCAGCCAGAAAAAGCTCACTAGGACCAAAAACAGATCCACCATCAGCAGGCGATCGAGCCACTGTCTTAATTGCCCTCGAAGTTGCTCGTTCACAGTTTTTCTTTGCTCCTCGTTTATAGCTATTGACCCCAGCGGGGGCGCGGAAGTCTCCGCAAGGGGGTACTCGTCCCAGCTTGCAGCCGCGAGCATCTCCTGAATTTACTGTTCGATTCCATGGAAATCCCAGCCCAGCTCTCAGTGATGTGACGGACGCGCAAGAAAAACGAAGCAGAGCCTAAACCGGCTAAGCGGTTAGCTGGCTACCAATTCTTTGCCCAATCGAAATATACAGACTCATCTCGGCGATATTACCTCACCGGTCAGGGGCTGCGCGAAACTCGCTCGACCAGCTCCTTGCGCAGAAGTGCCGGCGGTAGAGATGGCATTCGACCGCAAGTTATATAGCATATCTACCTTTAGGCATTGCCATAACTTTACAGTTCGTTACATAATCGTTATAGAAGTTAATAAGACTCGTTTCAATGCCAATCAGGGAGGATACCTAAGATGCTGACTATCTTGATTTCACTATTTGTCATCGGATTTGTTGCGGTGGCGCTACTGGGTTCGCAAGCTTATTTCCGCGGCGAGCAGAGTAAGCCGATCCACGAGCGGAACTGGCGCTCTGATTCCTTCGAGCAGCTGTCTGAATCTTTGACAGGCGTAGGAATTAATTTCAACGACCGCGTCCCGGGATTCACGCTGGACACTTTCGCCAGCAACAATTTGCCTGGATAGGCAGTCCCGTCCGAACTGTAAAACCCCGAATCGATACCTCGCAGTCGTTACCAAGTTTCGTTCAACATCGTACAGAGAGGTTGTCTCAAATGCTATCTGTCTTGATTGCCCTATTTGTTATCGGTTTCGTTGCGGCGGCGCTGCTGGGTTCGCAAGCTTATTTCCGCGGCGAGCAGAGTAAGCCGATCCACGAGCGGAACTGGCGCTCTAACTCCTTCGAGAAACTGTCTGAATCGCTTACGGGCAGCCAAATTAACTTCAACGAGCGCGTTCCGGCATTTACGCTAGACACCTACGCCAGCAACAATTTGCCGCGATAGGCAGTCGCATCCGAACTGCAAAAATTTGACTCGATTCCTCGCTAAGAGCCGAACATTGATATGTACGGCTCTTTTGCTATCGATATATGCTCGGGTCGCGCAGATTCCCCCTCTGCAAATCGGCTCCAGTTACCTACAGCGACCATCCGCGTTCCGACAACGCTCGTCTAGCTCGTGCTGCATCGAACTCACGGTCTGATTTCTAACGTGCTACGGTGCGAGAGAATGAATTTGCTCGTTGATTTCAAACGGACGCGATCTTGCCGCGAACCTTTCTCCTGACATCATTTCGAAGCTGGTTGCCATACCAACATTCGACTGCATCCTATGACTTGCTCGCGTTTTTTCGTGCGCAGCCGCTTTTAGGCAAGCGTGTCTTTCTATGCCAACTGCCAGTAGGCACCGAGCGCGCTAGCAAACAAGCGATCGCCTGCATCCAGCAAGAATGCCCCGATGTCGTGCTTTGCTGTGGAATGGTGGAGTCGCGGGCATGCCTCGGACTCGAAACATTCGCTAGCGGAGTTAACTCTACGCTCTCGGTCGCGGCAAACCTAGCGCGATTGATGGTGGGACTACCATGATTACGCATTTGCGAAGATGCCGGTCGGTTTGTCTGTGAGGGGTTGTACTTCCAGATGTTGCAATTTCTGCGGGATGCTAACCAACCCCTGCCTTGCGTCTTTGCTCACTTACCCTTACTTCCCGATCGCAACCGCAACGAGATCGTTGCCGACTTTGCCACAATTGCTGCGCGACTCGTCGGCGTCCCGGCGTTGCCATTTTCGTTACCTAATGAGCCGCTGTCAGCGGCAAGCTCGTTTGGCGGATCGCACTGTGGCAGGGGGACGAATGCGATCGCGCCTGGAATGTCCGAGGAAGCCGTAGCACGTGAATAGGAGCATGTAATTTGAGGAGCGCGGGAACCAACCATCGAATGGGCTTCGCTGTCGCGATCGCGGGTTTGAGTTGGGCAATTGGAGCAGTGGGGGTGCGGGCGGAAACTCTCCGCGTCGGAGTCAATAACTTTCCGCCACTAGTCTTCCTTCGCGAAGAGGAAGCGGACGGCCCCGCTCCGATCGGCTTCAGCATCGATTTGTGGCACCAAGTGGCTCTCGAACTAGATGTTGATACTGAATTCGTTGCTTATCCGAACATCCACACGATGCTTGCCGATGTGGAGGTTGGGGAACTCGATGCCGCGATCGCGGGCATCACGATCACCGCCGAACGCGAGCAAGCAATCGACTTCTCCCACAGTTTCTACGAATCCGGCTTGCAAATTCTCGTGCTCGACCGTGCCACACATCCGGTTGAGGCGTTCTTCGGATACATCTTCTCTTGGACGACGCTACAGGCACTGGGGTTGGTTTTCGGTGTGGCGCTTGGAGCCGCCCACGTGCTTTGGCTTTGCGAGCGACGGACCGACCCGGATATGTTCCCATCGGGGTATTTACGCGGCATTTGGGAAGCGTTTTGGTGGTCGCTCGTAACGGCAACAACCGTGGGCTACGGTGACAAATATCCTCGCAGTGTTATCGGGCGCTTAGTGGCGATCGCGTGGATGTTCTCGGGGATTATGGTGTTTGCATACTTCACAGCAGCCGTCACTGCCAATCGCCTACAAAACCAAATTGACGGACCGGAAGACCTATACGGTCAGCGCGTTGCTGCAGTCCGGGGTACGACCTCGGCTGAATTCCTTGCCGGTCGCCCGGTCAAGATTGTTAATGCCAGCGATCCAGAGCAAGCTTACAACTTACTGCGTACAGAGGACGTTCGGGCTGTTGTTAACGATTCGCCAACGCTTCTGTACTTTGCATCCCAGAATCCGGAGTTTGCAGTTGTCGGCGATGTCTTCGAGCGCCAGCAATACGGCGTTGCCCTGCCAGAAGGTAGTTCGTACACCGAGTCGGTGAATCGGGTACTGTTGCGCCTTAGAGAAAGTGGCAAACTCCAGGCAATCGAGCGCCGGTGGTCATTGGGCAACGATCCCTCTAATTAGCAGAGTCTTTCTGGCGTGAGGGGCGACTGTTAATCAACAGACGGTGCGACCCGGTTGCCCTTGCCCCCGGCACTAAACCTCTACACAAGTATCGTCGCGACAGTAGAACGCGATCGCCGTGTTGCCGTAAGTTTTCTGTCGGCAGAGCTCTAATCCTTTCACTGCGATGGGAGTCCAGCGTTTGGGGTCGTACTCGGCTGCGAGTTCGCCCTCTGGGTCCAGCACACCAATGTCCGTGGCAGTCTTCAACACCTTGGCGTAAAGATCGCTGTTGTAAGGTGGGTCAAAATATATACAGTCAAACTGCTCGCCGCATAGAGTCGGAAGCACCAGGCGGATATCTCCACGCAGGAGCCGGAAGCGACTGTCATCAGCGACTTGCTGCCAGTTACGCCGCACGATGCGACACGCTCGTCCTGACTGCTCGATGCCGACTGCCAATGCTGCACCGCGACATAGTGCCTCTGCACCCATCGAGCCGCTGCCTGCACACAAATCTAGCCAGCGACAGTCGGAAATGCGAGCCTGCCAAATATCGAACACGGACGAACGCACGCGGCTGGCTGTCGGGCGCGTTGCCAATCCGGGTAGGGTTTCAATGCGACGGTTGCCGTAAATACGCATGGCGAGACAAGTGAGCCGTCAAGCAGTATGGCGTTATTTTTACGCTAGCCCGACTGCTTAAGGATCTACAAGTAGTGGTGGGCCGTAGCTAAGTCAGGGCATGGCTTACAGGCTATTTTGGCTAACCCGGTTTTAGCTAACTCGATCGATTTGGAAATGTATTATCCCTGCCTCGGTTTCTCCTGACAATTTTTCCTTGCACCTTCTCCTTTGTCTCAGAAGCCGTTTGAAAAGCCGAGTTGCGCGAAATCGGGCACATGCATTGCGCAGAGGGACTAGGACTTTGGCGAGGTCCTATGGGTTTCCTCAAGGGACTCTGATACCCGGCTGAACCCTTTTAAACAGCCAATTATTGCCTGCCTCATTAACGAAACCAAGTAGCCAAGAGAACTAGGTCTTAGAAATGCTTGAGGTTGCACAAAACGAGTCTGCCCATGCTGCGTTTCTATACATACCATCGGGTATTGTTCCATCGCCAGCTGCAAGAATAAGCATATTTATAAAGATTTTGGGCAGCTGACCAGACACAATTAATCGCCCCTGACGCAGTCACTATTCAGTTGTCTGCCATTCAGTTGCCTGCCATATGGTTGTCTGCCATTCGGTTGCAGGCGACTCGAAGGAAGGCGATCCTAAAGGGAGCATGTCTACTTGCCGCACACCTTCCCGTTGGGCAAGATCGCCCCAGTCAATTGCGCGCCGACGAGCTTGACCAATACCCGCTCGCGCGTTCCCACGTTGGCCCCCGTGAAGTCAGCTCCTCGTAAGTCTGCACCGCTAAAATCAGCTCCGATCAAATTTGCGCCGCGTAAGTTAGCGTTGCGCAGATTCGCTTGCAACAGGTTGGCACGGAATAGATTGGCTCCTTCTAAGTTCGCCCCTTGCAAATCAGCGGTGTGCAAAAAAGCATCGCTGAGGTTAGCATCGCGCAGGTCGGCATCTCTAAAATCGCCACAAGATAGGTCTTGCTCGGTGAGATTGCGACCGCGCAGATCGGCACCGTTGCAGCTGGGATAGGGATGTAAGGGCCGCGATACGCAAGCCCGCGATCGCTGCCACGAAGCGGAATCGATTGAAGGCTCGTTAGAGCGTCCGTTTTGTTGAACGCCGTTCTGCCGAAAATCTTTCTGCTGAGGCGCTTTGGGAGGTTGAGAAGGCGATTTAGGAGGTTGATAATACGATGTCGGCTGATCCCACTCATTCCAATCCTGAGAGCTCGCGCGACCGGTTGGAGGGGGCGGTTGGTCATAGTAAGACCGAGCTGAAGTGCGCTTGCTGGGATTTTCAGCGGCGCGTCCATTGCAATACGGCGACTGCTGTTGGTAGTAAGACCGATCTGAGTTACGTTCTCCCGAGTTTTCTGCGTTACGACCGTTACGATATGGCGGTTGCTGCTGGGAGGAGGACTGAGTTGCAGACCGATCGCCCTGGTTCTCGGCAGGGCGGCCGTTCCGTTGCGAAGGTTGCTGCTGATTGTAATAAGACTGAGACGACGCGGGACCGCTAGCGTGTTCCGCAGCACGAGTGTTGCGATACGGTGGTTGCTGTTGCTGGGAGTAAGACTGAGATGCAGCGCGTTCGCTAGCGTTTTCCGCACTACGACCGGCTTGATACGGCGGCGGCTGGTAGTAGGACTGAGCTGTCGTGCGATCGCCCGAGTTTTCAGCAGTGCGACCGTTACGATGTGGCGGTTGCTGTTGGGAGTAGGACTGGGCGGAGGTGCGCTCGTTAGCGTTTTCTGGGGTGCGGCCGTTGCGATGCGATGATTGTTGGTAATAGGACTGCGATGGCGTGCGATCGCTCTGGTATTGCTGCGCGCGGTTGGTCGAGCGGCGGACGCGTGGGCGATCGCCGTGAAGTTTGCGCAGGCAGTCGCGGGCGTGGTTGATTGCTTTTAGTTGCTCTTCTGCATCGCGGCGCTGCCGCTCGTCATGGGGAAATCGGTCGGGGTGTAACTCCAGTACCAAAGCCCGATAGGCGCGGTCGATCTCGGTCAGCGACGCACCGCGCCGCAATCCCAACAGCTTGTAATAGCCTTCAGTCATAGCCGCGATCGCGTGTAGAAAGCTACATGATAGGACAGCCATCGACCCTAGCTACCTGTCCGGTTGAAACTCGCAATCGAACTTGACAAGAATCTGTACGAATGTTCGTTCTGCGCGCGCCGGGCGCTGGCATGTAAGTGAGTGCAGAAACCATACTTCGGAAGTGTCAGAAGTCCCAAGTCCGAAACAGTTCAAGCCCCTACTCTTCCCTAGGGTTTAACAGAAATCCTGTCGATCCTTGTACCCGCTCGCCTTAAATGCCAAGGATGGGACGATCGCCTTCTCCGAACAACGACTTTCGCACCTCCAGATAGCAGCTCAATAGTTGAGAGTTCTCGATCGGTAGCTAGGACGGCTCCCCCTTTTTTCTATTCCCGTGCCTTGGTATTCATCCCCGCATCGCCATTCCTGGCGTCCTAAGCAAATGGGTGAAAAGGGATCGCTCTTGAGGCAGACGCGATCGCTAAGAAAAGCTTCAGAACAATCGCGATCGCGCCAACGGCCGTCTAGGCTGGACGCAGATTCACTGCAGAATTGCCAGCTACTTTGCCGCGATGACGTCGTTACGCACGCTTGGAACGCCCCCCAATGCTTGGACGGTCGACGTGTCGAGCGCCGACCTCACGCGTCCGCCGCTAACGCCCCACACCATCGAGCTGGTGGCGGACACGAAGCGCCTGCGCTTGGATTTAGCGAAAACGGCACTACTCGCGATTGATATGCAGAACGATTTCTGCCACCCCGACGGCTGGCTGGCACATATCGGGGTTGACATTGCCCCTGCTCGCAAACCGATCGCACCGCTGCAAAAACTCCTGCCGCACCTGCGAGCGCAGGACGTCCCGATTATTTGGCTCAACTGGGGAAACCGCCCGGACTTGCTTAATATCGGAGCCGCAACCCGACACGTCTACAACCCCACCGGCGAGGGAATTGGTCTCGGCGATCCACTGCCCAAACGCCGCGCCCCCGTGTTAACCGCCGGCAGTTGGGCCGCTGCGATCGTCGACGAACTGCAACCACCGCCAACCGATATTCGCGTCGACAAATATCGCATGAGCGGTTTCTGGGACACGCCTCTCAACAGCATTCTGCGCAACCTCGGCCGGACGACATTGCTCTTTGCCGGCGTTAACGCCGACCAATGCGTGCTCGTCACGTTGCAAGATGCCAACTTCCTCGGCTACGACTGCATTTTCTTGGCCGATTGCAGTGCCACGACTTCACCGGAGTTCTGCTGGCAGGCAACGCAATACAACATCAACCAATGCTTTGGCTTCGTCAGCGATTCGCAGCGGTTATCCGAGGCGATCGCAACTGCTAAGCTTGCCTAAATTCTGCATAAATTCCGAATAAACTCTACACAAATCTAGAGCCTCAATTAAAACCTAAATTGCTATCAAGACGAGAGTAAAGCATACGCCATGAACCACACGAAAATTGCTTCTGCTCGTGCCCCCGCTAGCTACGAACGCTGCACCCTTGCCGTACATCGCACCAGCCGCGACTACCAAGCATTTCGCATCAGTCCGGACGACAGCAATCGGCTGGCGATCGTTTTCGAACCGGCAAATGCCCATGCTTCAGTGACCGTTTGCGTTGAAATCTTCGATCCCGGCGGTCGAACGCCACCCAACCGCCACTTCCAAGCGATCGAGATGTTTTTCGTCCTGAAAGGCGAAGGTATCGCCATGTGCGACGGAAAAGCCGTGCCCTTGGGAGCTGGACACAGTATCCTCGTCCCGCCTACCGGTCTGCATCAACTGATCAACACCGGTCCGGGACGCCTATACGCACTGTGTATTATGGTCCCTAACGAAGACTTTGCCGAGCTGATTCGCAGTGGGATTCCGGCCGAACTCGACGAGGAAGACTTACGAGTTCTTGGGCGCTGCGACGTGCCGATCGCTTGCTAAATGCTTCCGATGCGCCTGTCTGCAACCTCGAGATCGCTGTTATCCGAATGAGTCCCGCAGCGCTCGATCTCGCCGGTTGCTGGATCGTCTCGCCCCAGATCGTTTCATACAATAAGCCAACTCCGAACGCAATGTCCTTTGTCGGCCTGCATATCCACAGCGACTACAGCCTGCTTGATGGCGCGTCGCAACTTCCTGCCTTGATCGATCGCGCAGTCGAACTCGGAATGCCTGCCATTGCTTTAACCGACCACGGCGTGATGTATGGGGCGATCGAGCTCATGAAGCTGTGCAACAGCAAAGGCATCAAGCCAATTGTCGGCAACGAGATGTACGTCATCAATGCCGATAGCATCGAGCAGAAAGGCCGCTTCCGACGCTATCACCAGGTCGTCCTTGCCAAGAATCTGAAGGGTTATAAGAACTTGGTCAAGCTGACGACTAAGTCTCACCTTAAAGGAATGCAGGGCAAAGGCATTTTCTCGCGTCCCTGCGTCAACAAGCCGTTGCTCGAGGAATATCGCGAAGGTTTGATCGTCACAAGCGGTTGTCTCGGCGGCGAAGTGCCACAACGTCTGCTGGCGGGCGATACAGTCGGCGCGCGGGAAGTGGCAAGTTGGTACAAACAGCGCTTCGGCGACGATTACTACCTCGAAATTCAAGATCACGGCTCGTCCGAGGATCGGATCGTCAATGTTGGGATTGCCGCGATCGCTCGCGAGTTGGAGATCGAGATCGTCGCAACCAACGACTCCCACTTCATCTCCTGCAACGACGTCGAAGCTCACGACGCACTGATTTGCATTCAAACCGGCAAGCTCGTCACCGACGACAAACGCTTGCGATATAGCGGTACGGAATACCTCAAATCTGCTGACGAAATGCGGCAATTGTTCCGCGACCATTTACCCGACGAGATCGTTAACGAGGCGATCGCCAACACCCTAAAAGTTGCCGAAAAGGTCCAACGATACAACCTTTTCGGCGAGCCGCGCATTCCCGACTTTCCCGTACCCAGCAGTCATACCCCCGATAGCTACCTCGAAGAATTGTCTTGGCAGGGATTGTTGGCACGCATGAACTGCCGCACGGCAAGCGAAATCGACACTAGCTACAAAGATCGGTTGGAGCGCGAGCTCAAAATCATTCAACAAATGGGGTTCTCGACGTACTTTCTGGTCGTCTGGGATTACATCAAATATGCACGCGATCGTGCAATTCCTGTCGGACCGGGGCGCGGTTCGGCAGCAGGGTCTCTAGTGGCTTACGTTTTACAGATTACGAACATCGACCCCGTCCACCACGGTCTGTTGTTCGAGCGCTTCCTCAATCCCGAACGCAAGTCGATGCCCGATATCGACACCGACTTTTGCATCGACCGCCGCGATGAAGTGATCGACTACGTCAGCAAACGATACGGTGCCGAACGCGTCGCGCAGATCATTACCTTCAACCGCCTGACTTCAAAGGCCGTGCTCAAAGATGTCGCGCGCGTACTCGATGTTCCATACGCCGAGTCGGATCGCATGGCCAAGATGATTCCGGTGTCGCGCGGGAAACCCGCGCCGCTCAAAACGATGATTTCTCCGCAAACTCCGGAGCCGGAATTCAAACAACGTTATGAAGAGAAACCGCACGTTCGGCGCTGGGTAGATATGGCCATTCGCATTGAAGGAACGAACAAAACCTTCGGCGTCCATGCAGCGGGTGTAGTGATTTCTGCCGAACCGTTAGACGAGATCGTACCGCTGCAGCTCAACAACGACGGTACGGCGATCACGCAATATTACATGGAAGATCTCGAAGCCCTCGGTCTCCTAAAAATGGACTTTCTGGGCTTGCGAAACCTAACAACCATTCAGCGCTCGGCGGATCTAATCGAACAAAACCAAGGTATCAAGCTCGATCTAGACGAGCTGCCATTGAGCGAACGTAAAGCTCGCGAGATCTTAGCGAAGGGCGAACTCAAGAAGCACAAACTTCCGGCCGACATCGGAAAAACCTACAGCGCAATTTCCGGCGGTCAACTTGACGGCGTGTTTCAACTAGAATCTTCTGGCATGCTCAAGGTCGTGCAAGATCTTAAGCCCTCATGTCTGGAAGATCTATCCTCGATCTTGGCACTCTACCGCCCGGGGCCGTTGGACGCCGGACTAATTCCCAAGTTCATCGATCGCAAGCACGGTCGCGAGCAAGTTCGCTACGAACACGAACTCCTCGAACCGATTCTGCAAGAAACCTATGCCGTGATGATCTATCAAGAACAAATCATGCGGATTGCCCAAGATCTTGCAGGATATTCGCTCGGGCAGGCAGATTTGCTGCGAAGAGCGATGGGAAAAAAGAAAATCAAGGAGATGGAAAAGCACCGCGAAAGTTTTGTCGCGGGATCGATGCAGAATGGCGTTAGCGAAGCGATCGCGCGACGCCTGTTCGAACAAATGGTCTTGTTTGCGGAATATTGCCTCAGCTACGACACCGAGGTCCTAACAGTTGAATACGGACCGCTGGCGATCGGTACGATCGTTTCGGAGCGCCTTGCTTGCACGGTGTATACCGTCGATCGCAGCGGATTCTTGTATGCCCAAGCGATCTCTCAATGGCACGAGCGCGGCCGGCAAGACGTTTTCGAGTACGCGCTGGATAACGGGATGACAATTCGCGCGACCAAAGACCACAAACTCATGACTGCAGACGGTCAGATGGTGGCTATCGACGACATCTTCACGCAGGGATTAACCCTCAAGGCGATCGACACCGCCGCATTCGATCGAGCAGTCGCTGCAGCAGCAACTAGTATGGCAGGACCTACTTTGACGGAGCCTTTGTAAACGAGCAGGCGGCAAGGCTACCCCCGTGTCAGGTCCAAGCAAGCTCCAAGGGCAATTGCCTGGGGAAACTACTCTCTCCACTGTGAATCGATCAACCGACTTCCTTTTCCGTCGGCTGCAAAGGTGTTTACGATCGCTTCGCCATCGGATTGGGGCGCGGCAGATCGCAAGACGGCGGGCAATTCCGCACCGTAGAGCCCGCGCTTGATATGCTCTGGTGTTTCAGGAAACAACAAAACAATGGGTATCCCTGCTCGGCGGTTTCGCGAAAGCTGTGCCGATATGAAATCGGCATCACCCACTCCCAATGGCGATCGAACCGCACCCTCAGCTGCCTTTACCGCGTCAGGAGCGAAAAGAATCCCTCTCCCGTTCGGTGGAGAAGAACTCCATCATCAACGTCAAGTTTCACTTGCCACTCCGGGTAGCAGATCAAAATCGCAACATCACACGGCAGCTGCACAGCTGCTCTTTGCTCCCCCGACAGTCCGACAGCCTTAGCCTCTATTCGGACCCGCGCCAGCGGTAGGGGCAATGAGATCGGGCTCTGGACGATCAACGCAAGCTGGGGAGCGATTCAAGGTAGGGGCGATCTCGCTGCAGCAGCTCGAGCTGCTGCAGCGAGATCGCTTTACTCCGGTAGGAACGCATCGTGGTGAGACGTTTTGACAGGAATAACTGGCGTCGCATGCCACTACCCGATGGCATCAAAGACCTTGAACATCGGCATGTACATCGAGACCAAGATGACACCAACCAGGCATGCTACAACCACAATCATGACGGGTTCCAGAATGCTGGTCAGCGCTTTAACGGCCTGCTCGACTTCTTGCTCGTAGAATTCCGCCACCTTCATTAGCATGGCGTCCACTTCACCCGTTTCCTCGCCAATGCTGATCATGGCAGTGGCGAGGGGTGGGAAAACGCGCTCGCGGATCAGCGCCGTACTGATCATGCCGCCTTTCTCGACTTCTCTCGATGTTGCCTCGATTGAGTTGGCAACCACTTGGTTGCCTGAGGTATCTTTAACAATCTCCAAACTCGTCAGGATCGGTACGCCCGATCGCGTTAGAGTTCCGAAGACGCGGCAGAAACGGGCCACAGCAGACTTCTGATTGAGATCGCCCAAAACCGGAATCTTAAGGAGCAGCATGTCGATCTGCAGGCGGCCGGCCGGCGTCTTGTAATACTGCCGGATCAAAAGCACGATCGCGATTGCTACACCCACTACCAATGCAGCTCTCCAACTGCGCAAGACATCGCTAACTTGCAGCATCAGGCGAGTGATGAGCGGTAGCTCTACGCCGAGGTCTTCGAAGATCTCTCCGAAAATCGGAATCAAAAAGATTGCCATCCCAAAGAACACTGCTACCGCGAAGAGCATGACCGCCACTGGGTAAGCCATCGCAGCTTTGATTTGCCCTTGTAGGCGAGCCAAATCTTCCAGCAACTTGGCTAAGCGATCGAGCACTTCGTCGAGCACGCCACCCGTTTCACCAGCTTCGATCATGCTGACATAGAGGCGATCGAAACACTGCGGCTGTTTCCCCATCGCTTCGGAAAGATTGATCCCTTGCTGCACGTCTCGATCGATCGCCGCAATGGACTTGCGCAATTTCGGATTGCGCGTCTGTTCGCCCAACACCGCCAAACCCCGCGTAATGCCAACTCCAGCATCAACGAGCGCCGAGAACTGACGCGAGAATATTGCTTTATCCTTAACACCAACCCCAGACAGGCGCTCTTCAATGGCGGACAGGTCCAGGTTCATGTTGATACTCGCTCGCTTCGCCTGTCCGACGCGCGCGTACTTGCTCAGCAGCATGCGCTGCGCTTGAGCGGGAGAAGGAGCCACAACTTTCTCTTTCAGCCGCTTCCCGGATGCATCTAGAACGTCGACAACAAACGTCGGCATGATTCACCTCGCTTTACCTGCTGGGTTGAAGAACGGACGGTACGCAGCTTACTGCAGGGCTGGTTCGAACCGCTCGTAGTCGAAATCTAAAATTAACGTCTGGCCGCAACGCGCTTGCCCGTGGTTGCGCCAGCAGAAACCAAGCGCTGCAACTCGTCCGGTCGCGAGCTCTTGGACACTGCCTCCTCAAACGAGATTGTATTGCTATTGACCAAGTTTGAGAGCGCTTGCTCCATCGTTTGCATGCCTAAACGCATTCCGGTCTGAATCGCCGAGTAAATCTGCGGGGTCTTTCCTTCGCGGACGAGGTTGGCAATTGCGGGCGTGACGATCATGAGCTCTTGTGCCAGCGCGCGTCCGAACTCACTGGGCTTCGGATCGGCCTTTTTAGCCAACGTTTGGCAGAAAACAGCGATCAACGAGTTGGAGAGCTGCGCGCGAATCTGTGCCTGCTGCCCAGCCGGAAACACGTCCACCATGCGGTCCACGGTACTAGCCGCCGAACTGGTGTGCAAAGTTCCAAGTACGAGGTGACCGGTTTCTGCTGCCGAAACTGCCAATGCGATGGTCTCGAGGTCGCGTAGCTCGCCCACGAGGATGATGTCAGGATCTTCACGCAATGCTGCCCTCAAGGCATCGGCAAAGGACTTTGTATCTTCACCTTTTTGACGCTGGTGGAAGAGACTCTTTTGATTCTCGAAGACATACTCGATTGGGTCTTCAACCGTGAGGATGTGCTCCGACCGAGTGCGGTTGATCGAGTCAAGAATAGCTGCCAGTGTCGTCGTCTTACCGGAACCGGTCGGTCCGGTAACCAAAATCAACCCACGCGGTCGCGACGCCATGTCTCGAATGACATTCGGCAGGCCGAGTTTCTCAAATGTAGGAATTTTCGAAGTCAGCGCGCGCAGACAAGCTGCATACGCACCGCGTTCCTTATAAACGTTGACGCGGAAGCGTGCCAATCCCTTTACCCCGTAGGAACAATCGAGCTCCCAATGCTGCTCGAGGTGCTTGCGCTGGGTGTTGTTGAGCATGCTAAAGATCAACCGCTGCGTCTCTTGAGGCGAAAGCTCGCGTTCGTCGATCGGTCCGAGCTTGCCACTGACGCGGAAGTAAATTGGTGCATCCGCCTGGATGTGCATGTCCGAGCCACCGAGCTCGACAAGTTTCTCCATCAGGTCTTCGATCATCAACTCCATGGGGATGTCCTCCGTGCGGGCGATCGCATTGGGTTACTGTTGGCTGCGAAGTCGTCATACAGAAGTATTCGGGCTCAAGTATTCGGGCTCAGGCTGAACGCATTAATCTTGGAAGCGCGGTGTCAGGCAGTAAGGACAATCAAGCCAATCCGGCTGCAGTTCTGCTTTGCAGGTTTTGCATGTTAACGAACTCTTGCGCTTGGCTTTGAGTTCCGCTTCCAGTCCCGAGTCGGTAAATGTTACGCGCTCGACTTCTTCGAACGTAGTGTACCCGTCCCGCACGAGATTGAGACTATATGCCAGCAGCGTGTTCATCCCTTCCTCGACCGCCGCTTCCTTAATACGTTCGGTGGGCGCGCCCTCTGTGATGAGTGCCTGCAAGCGCTCGGTATTCCGCATGACTTCGTAGACACCAACGCGACCCTTGTACCCCGAACCGTTGCATTTCTCGCAGAGTATGCCGCTTTTACGTGCTTCTTCAGCATCGTCTGCAGTCAATTTGTTGGCTCGGTAGAAGGTAATATCCCCCTCGTTAGCTGCTGACAGACCGAAACGCGCCAGCTCTGACTTGTCTGGGTGGTAAGGTATGCGGCATTCCGAGCAAACGCGACGCATCAAGCGCTGTGCGAGGATACCGATGAGCGAACCCGAGATCATGAAGGGTTCTACGCCCATTTCATCCAAGCGAGCGATCGCGCCAGCCGCGTCGTTCGTGTGCAACGTCGTCAAAACCAAGTGACCTGTCAGCGCAGCTTCAATAGCAGTCTGCGCCGTCTCTCGGTCGCGAGTCTCACCCACTAAGATGATGTCCGGATCCTGCCGCAAGAAAGAGCGCAAGATCGAGGCGAAATCCATTCCTTTTTGCCGGAGTACCTGCACCTGCGTGATGCCCGGTAGCGAGTATTCAATTGGGTCTTCTGCCGTATTAATATTAATTCCCGGATCGTTCCGTTCGGCCAAAATCGAATACAGCGTCGTAGATTTACCCGAACCCGTGGGTCCCGTCACGAGAATCAGTCCGAACGGCCGCCGTGCCATCTCGCGCACGAGCTCGAGCGAGTCATCATCGGTAATGAGTTTGTCCAAACCGAGCTGCGTGGCACTATTGTCCAGAATCCGCAGAACGATTTTCTCGCCGAAGCGCGACGGAATTGTGCTGACGCGAAAGTCGACGTTGCGGCGCTTGAATTTGCGGCGAATTCGTCCGTCTTGGGGCACCCGTCGTTCGGCGATGTCCAGGTCGGCCATAATCTTAAATCGCGCCGCCACAGCAGGAGCAATCTTCGGCGGCAGGGGATCGAAAGATTGCTGCAACACCCCATCTTTGCGGAAGCGGATGCGCAAGTATTTCTCTTGCGGTTCGATATGGATGTCCGACGAACCTTCCTGGATTGCCTTGATCAAAATCATGTTCACGAGGTTGATGACCGGTGCGCCTTTTGCCTCGGTAAGGGCAGAAGTTAGGTCGTCATCCAACTCATCTCCAGCTTCTTCAGGGCCGAGGTCGAAGTCGCCCAGTCCGGAGAGATCGACGAAGTCCACTTCGACGTCGTCTTGGTCGCCCTCGTCGTCGTCACGTTGGATCTGCTGGTTTTGCAACTCCTGAACGAGGCGAGCAAGCGGATCGTCCTGCAGGTCGTGCTTTAGTTTCTGCTGCTGCTTTTGCTGCTTTTGCTTCTTTTGCTGCGCGTCGAGATAGGGCTGAATATTGTATTGGAAGTCTTCTAAAGCCATCACCAAGCGCTGCATCTTGATGCCCTTAGGACGCAACATCAGGTTGAGATCGTCTTGAGCTGCCAAGTTGTCAGGCTCAACCATGGCGACGACCAGCGTTGGGGGGTCTTCGTATCGAGCTAAGGGCAACACCTTGTGACGACGACAGATATCGATCGGAACGAGATCGTTGACCAGTGCACCGACCTTGTCGTGATCGACTTGGTCGATCTCGGGGTCGAGGGACTCGACGCCGAAAAGAATCTTCAGTTCGAAGAGATGGTGGCGTTTGTATTGCCGCAGCAGCTCGGGCGGCAATTCGCGACCCATCATCTCTGCTAACACCTGCGTCAGCGGCTCGCCAGTCTCCTGAACCCTCGTTCGGGCTTCTTGAAGCTGCCGAACATCGTTGACGAATTCAGCCTGAATTAACTTATTCTCAAATGGGGAGTAGTCTTTCCTTGACGCGACCAGCGCGCGCGACCGCTTCTTTGCGGAAAATGAGCTATTCATGGCTGGAAGACTTACCTTGCTTGTAGAACCATTACGAGCTGCTATTCACGGATAAAGCGAAGCTTCACATCGGCATACCCGAGCGGCCAGCTGCAACATATTACATATTTTTAGTTCGCTTTTTCAGATTGCCAGCGCGGTAACACTGCCCCACCGATTTCCCCTCACATAGGAGTTACGCGTTATCATCGCGACACTCGACACACCTGGTTTGCACGGAGCTTTAGACAAAACTTATTTGCTACAGATTATGGCACTCTGTCAACAAAGGTAGCAAGTGACGAAAGACACAGTTGCCTCCGGGAAAGTCGGGGTATGGTTACGGTTAGTGCAACAGTCGACTTGCCCACGGGCAGCGGATCGTCGGCAGCAAGAGCGGTATGATCGAATCTAGCAATCTGTTGTAGTTGCTGTCTTATTTCACTGATAGCCATCGAAACCCGACTGCATGCACCGGCTAGAAACGCTTATGACTGACGAGTTGAACACGCCTACCCATTTACCCAGCGACTTTCCTGCCGATGAGGCGCACGAGCCCGACTCCGATAACGTCGTTGTCGAAGCGCTTGAAGAACTTCCGGAGGAATTGGATGAGGAGCAGGTTCTTGCCGAAGCACTTTCGGCTGGCTCCTCGGCAATAGAAGATGAATTCGAGAAAGAGGCGCGAGGACGAAACGAGCCGAATGTAGCGGTTGCAGACGCAGACGCTGGCATCGGATCGCTCGCAGAACTCGAGCAACTGCGCGCGCAAGTCGAACAGGAATCTCAACAGCGCAATGCACTGCACGCGCAGGCACTTCGCATCGCAGCCGATTTTGAGAACTTCCGCAAGCGGACTCAAAAAGAGCGCGAAGAGCTCGATAGACAGGTCAAAATCAATATTATCAACGAGTTGCTGCCAGTAATCGATAATTTCGAGCGCGCGCGTGCCCAAATCAAGCCCCAAACAGATGGGGAGATGTCCATTCATAAGAGCTACCAGAGCGTTTACAAACAGCTTGTCGATGGTCTCAAGCGTATGGGCGTATCGCCGATGCGTTCCGAAGGTCAAGAATTCGATCCGACCTATCACGAAGCTGTAATGCGCGAGCCAACAGACGAATACGCTGAAGGAGTCGTAATCGAGCAGCTTGTACGCGGATATTTGCTCGGAGAGCGCGTTTTGCGGCATGCTCTCGTCAAAGTTGCTGTGGCTCCGGAGCCCGTGATAGGCTCAGAAACGGAGCCCGTGGATGAAGCCAGCCCTTCAGAAGAAGGGTCTTAGGGCTTGCTTGCCACGAGCGGCACGCCTTATGAAAATAAAAAGGCATTAGAGCATTTCGCTCCTCAGCACTGCCGCTCGAAAAAAGATTGCTCGCAACTGCGTATTTGTTATTTCGTCCCAGATTATGAGCAAGGTCATCGGTATCGACTTAGGGACTACAAATAGCTGCGTTGCTGTTTTGGAGGGAGGCCAGCCCTCCGTCATCCAAAGCAGTGAAGGCGGGCGAACAACCCCCAGCATTGTCGGTTTTGGCAGGGGCGGCGAACGGTTGGTCGGACAGTTAGCAAAACGACAAACTGTCACGAACGCTGCTAACACGATCTACAGCATCAAACGCTTCATCGGTCGCCGCTGGGACGATACTGTGGACGAGCGATCGCGCGTGCCCTACGGCTGCGTGAAGGGGCGCGACGGGACGGTCGATGTCGATATCCGTGGGCGGACGCTGACTCCGCAGGAGATATCGGCAATGATCTTGCAGAAATTGAGGGCAGATGCCGAGCAGTTCCTCGGCGAGCCGGTCGCGCAAGCAGTTATTACCGTTCCGGCTTACTTTACCGATGCCCAGCGACAAGCTACCAAAGATGCTGGGACGATCGCCGGGTTAGAGGTGCTGCGGATCGTCAACGAACCCACGGCCGCAGCACTGGCCTACGGTTTGGACAAGCAAGACCGCGATCAGACGGTGCTAGTCTTCGACCTCGGCGGCGGGACCTTCGACGTATCTATTTTGCAGCTCGGTGACGGTGTATTTGAGGTTAAAGCCACTGCCGGGAACAATCATCTAGGCGGTGACGATTTCGACGACGCGATCGTACGCTGGATGCTAGAGGATTTCAAGCAGCAGGAGGGGGTCGATCTCAGCGACGACAAAATGGCCTTACAACGCCTGCGCGAGGCAGCTGAGCGCGCCAAGATCGAACTATCGACGCGAATCACTACTTCGATTAACTTGCCCTTCATTACAGCATTTATTAAATCTGCTGGCGACGGCGGCCCCAAGCATCTCAAAATGGACCTGACGCGGTCCAAGTTTGAAGAGCTAACGTCCGAATTGATTGCCGCTACGATCGCGCCAGTCAATCAGGCACTAAATGATTGCGACCTGCACCCCGAGCAGGTAGATCGGATTATTTTGGTTGGCGGTTCGACGCGCATTCCGGCCGTGAGCGGGGCAATTCGGAAGTTTTTTGGCAATAAAGAACCCGACCGCTCGGTAAACCCCGATGAGGCCGTGGCTCTTGGTGCGGCAATTCAGGCCGGTGTATTGGGTAATGAGGTAGAGAATTTGTTGCTGCTGGACGTGACCCCACTGTCGATGGGGATCGAGACCCTCGGCGAGGTGTTCACCAAAATCATCGAGCGCAATACTACAATCCCTACGAGCAAGTCACAGGTTTTTTCAACCGCAACGGACGGGCAAACCACCGTGGAGATCCACGCCTTGCAAGGCGATCGCCCGCTTGCGAAGGACAACAAAAGTTTGGGGAAGTTTTTGCTGGCAGGAATTCCTGCCGCACCGCGCGGGGTACCTCAGATCGAAGTGAGCTTCGAGATCGATGTCAATGGCATTCTTCAGGTTTCCGCTCAAGATCGCGGAACGGGTCGGGAGCAGAGCATCCGCATTTCCGGGACGGGCGGGTTAAATCAAGCTGAAATCGATCGCATGCGCGAAGAAGCAGAAACCTTTGCGGAGGAAGATCGCCGCCGGATGGTCCTTATCGACCTTCGCAGTCAGGCCGACAGTCTTTTCTACAGCCATGACTCGACGCTGAGGGAAAACAGCGAGATGATCCGACCGCATTTGCGCGAGCGGGCCGACGAGCAGCGAGCCGAGTTGCAGGAAATGGTGGCCCTCGACATTCCGCAACAAAGCGTGGCCCAGTTCTCGGCCGCGCTTGAGGCGTATCGCCAGGCGGTGTTAGCCTTGGGCGTCGATCTATACAGTCAGGCTGGTGCGGATATAGATCGCGAATTCGAGACGATGGACAATCGCCCGACAGAAAAGCCGCGGACGGCCAGCAGCAAAGTCTCAACGGGCGTTAAGTCCAGAGATGCCGACCGCTCCAGCCAAGAACTCGACGAAGTCTTCGGCACGCTCGACGACACGGTTGATGAGGGACTGCTCGCGGACACCTTCAGCACTCAACCCTCCCAACAGCCACTCGGTACTCTCGACGAGGGGAAGCTAACGACCGACTACGAGGCTATCGAATAGATACCGTCCTGTCCCTGTCATTAGCTTCGCTGCGGCACAATGAGAACGGCTGCAGTACTTTCCATCCCGTCCACTTCATCTCGAGCACAGACGACCCCTACTTTATATGGCTGCTGACTATTACGAAATGCTCGGCGTCGCGCGCGACGCCAGTAAAGACGAGATCAAGCGGGCGTTTCGCGAGTTAGCGCGGCGCTATCATCCCGATGTAAACAAGGATTCTGGCGCGGAGGAGCGCTTCAAGGAAATCAATCGTGCCTATGAAGTCCTGTCCGAGCCAGAGATGCGAGCGCGCTACGATCGCTTCGGCGAAGCCGGAGTGTCCGGGGCAGCTGGTGCGAGCGGCTTCCAGGATATGGGCGACGTGGGCGGGTTTGCCGACTTGTTCGAGACCATTTTCAGTGGCTTCGGCGGGATGGGAACCGCGGCGGGTGGAGGCAGCTCGACGCGACGGCGGTCGAGTCAAGTCCGCGGCGACGACTTGCGTCTAGACTTGCGCTTGGAATTCCGCGAAGCGGTCTTTGGCGGCGAGAAGGAAATTCGCATTCCGCACATGGAAAACTGCGAGACCTGCAAGGGATCCGGCGCCAAACCGGGGACCAGCGCCTCTACTTGTTCGACCTGTAACGGGACCGGCCAAGTGCGGCGCGCGACCCGAACGCCCTTCGGGAGCTTTGCTCAGGTAGCGACGTGCCCGAACTGCAACGGAGAAGGGCGCGTCATTGAGGAAAAATGCGAGACTTGCAATGGGGTCGGTCGCCGTCAGGTGCGCAAGAAATTGAAAGTGACCATTCCGGCGGGTGTCGATAATGGCACCCGCTTGCGCGTCGCTGGTGAAGGCGATGCCGGGCTGCGCGGCGGTCCGTCCGGCGACCTGTATGTGTTTCTCAACATTGCCGAGGACGCCGAGTTCGAGCGCGACGGCACCGATATCCATTCCGAACTGCGCGTTAGCTACCTACAAGCAATTCTGGGCTGCCACAACGAGGTCAAAACAGTCGATGGACCGGAGGAGCTGGCGATTCCTCCGGGAACGCAGCCGGGAACGGTATTGCGATTGGAAGGCAAGGGTGTTCCCAAACTTGGCAACAGCGTCAGTCGCGGCGACCATCTAATCACCGTGCAGGTCGAAATACCAACGCGGCTCGAGCGCGAAGAGCGCGAAGCTCTGGAAAAACTCGCTTACCAGAAAGGCGAAAATGTTGGTAAGGGACGCGAAGGCGGGTTATTCGGCGGTATTTTTCGCGGTCACTAGCCATCAACGATCGTGCGATCGCCCTACAGTCCCGGCGCTATGAACAACTCCTCTGCAGCATCATTGCCGACCCCCGACGACCGGCTCGACTTGCGCGGCACGCCCTGCCCGCTCAATTTCGTGCGGACGAAACTGCGCCTGCAAAAGCTGCCGCCAGGTCAGCTGCTAGAAGTGTGGCTCGACCCGGGCGACCCCATCGAGCAAGTTCCCGACAGCCTGCATGCTGCGGGTTATCCGGTTGCAGCTATTGTTAACTGCGGCAACTACTTCGCGTTGCAAGTACGACAGTCGACAGCAGTATGAGTGCGCCACCAGAACTGACCCTGGGTGCAACGGTAGCGGAGTGGCGCGGCACAGTGGTCGCAACGCAGGCTAACTTCTATCGCGTGCGCTTAGACGGCAGTGCGGCAGTATCGCTGCCGGTCAGAGCAGAGTCGGAGCGACCGCGCGAGTTATTGTGTACTCGCCGCGCGCGATTGAAAAAGCTCGGGCAGCGGGTTATAGCCGGAGATCGCGTGACCGTGGAGGAACCCGATTGGACGGACGGTCGCGGCGCGATCGCGTCCGTCTTGCCGCGCCGCACGGAACTGAGTCGCCCGCCCGTTGCCAATGCCGACGTATTGTTATTGATGTTTGCGCTAGCAGCTCCACCACCAGATGCGTGGCAGCTCAGTCGGTTTCTGACCTGCGGTGAGACGACAGGACTGGAGCTCTGTTTGTGCTTAAATAAGTGCGACTTGGTTGCCGCGGCAGAGCAACAAGCTTGGCGCGAGCGGCTGCGCGCCTGGGGCTACGATCCACTCTTCGTCAGCATCAGAGCTGGTGACGGGTTGGAAGCAGTCCGCGCTCGTCTAGCCGGGAAGATCGGCATCCTAGCCGGTCCTTCGGGCGTGGGTAAATCGAGCGCGATCGCCCGTCTGGTGCCATCAGCACAGCTGCGCATCGGATCGGTGTCCGGCAAACTAGAGCGCGGTCGCCACACAACGCGCCACGTCGAACTGTTCGAACTGCCGGGTGGCGGACTGCTCGCCGATACGCCCGGATTCAATCAACCAGTTCTCGACTGTCCGCCGCAGAGGGTGGTGCAGTTGTTTCCCGAAGCGCGCGCGTTCCTGCGCCAGGGAAACTGCCAGTTCGGCAACTGCCTGCACCGGGACGAGCCGCACTGTGTCGTCCGCGGGGAGTGGGAACGCTACGAGCACTATTTGCGCTTCCTCGACGAGGCGGTCGAACGGGCAGCCGCGCGGCGAGACACACCCGATACCGAGATAAACCTCAAGCTCAAAACTGGCTCGGCCGGTCAACGGGAGTACGAACCAAAGCTCGAAAGCAAAAAGTACCGCCGCACCTCGCGTCGCCAGCGACATCAGAGCCTACAGGATCTTATAGCCGAAGCCGAAGTCGAGGAGTTATAGCCGAGCCGGAAGCGATCGCATCAACCAGTGCCGCGATCGATCGTGGTGGGGAGTATGCACCCCGCCGAGGAACTTTGCAGGCGATCGGGCTCTCCCAAAACTCGTTCTGCTGCAAACCGCAGCGTGCTGTTCGACCTATCGTCCGACAATTGTGCCGACGTGACCACAACTACAAATCACGCTTACAAACGCTCGCTAACCGGTCTCATGCGGTGGTCCGAGCTATCGAAACTTTCCCGCTGGTTTCTGGCAACTGGGCTGGGAATCGTCGCTGCTTTTGCCGCCATTGCCGTGCTAGTGCCGCTATTGGCTGGGTGGGGCTGGATTCAAGATCCGACCGAAGCTCTTAGCAATCCAATTAATGCTGCCCCAAGCACTGCCCATTGGTTCGGGACAACGCGCCAAGGCTACGACGTATTTGCACGAACGCTGTTCGGGGCGCGGGCAGCGCTGCGCGTAGTAGCAGCAGCAACAATTCTGAGTGCGTTCGCGGGCGTACCGCTCGGGTTGCTGGCGGGTTATCTCGGCGGGCGACTCGACAAGTTCTTGCTGTTCTTGATGGACACGATCTATACGCTACCGGGGTTGTTGCTATCAATTACTCTGGCGTTCGTCGTCGGGCGCGGCGTGCTTAATGCGGCGATCGCCGTCAGCATATCGTACGTACCGCAGTATTTCCGGGTGGTGCGCAACCATACCGTCAGCGTTAAGACCGAGTTGTTTGTAGAAGCAGCGCGCGCTCTTGGTGCCAGTCCGTCGCGAGTCCTGTCACGCTATCTATTCGGCAACGTGGTGCAAAGCGTGCCGGTACTGTTCGCGCTGAATGCCGCCGACGCGATCCTGATTCTCAGCAGCCTCGGGTTTCTCGGTTTGGGGTTGCCTGAAGACGTTCCCGAATGGGGCTACGCGCTTAAGGAAGCCCTGGATGCGCTGCCGACAGGGGTGTGGTGGGCGGCATTCTTTCCCGGTTTGGCGATCGCGTTGCTAGCAGTCGGGATGGCACTCCTCGGCGAAGGCTTGGGCGAGTTATTTCACGAGCGCCATTAAGCAATTACAACGAGTCGGGTAAGACGAGCCGATAGAATGCGTCTAGAATTCGGGTCACTGAGACAGCGCTGCAAGTGCAATGGCCAATCTATCCTTTTAGCGCTTGAGGAGACGGTTCGGACTTTTCGAGCCCGAACGAACGGGCGTCGAGACTTACCCAGTGGAAATCGTCTGAACTCTCTCTTCCTTTCTAAACCATCACAAAATTACCACTCGCCGCCTGCGCGATCGCCAAACCCAAGCCAGACAATACATCAGCAGGAAACCTCCAAACTGGCATTAACTTGAATACTGCCTCAGGAGGCGGGAAATGTGCGAGTCGCTCGCTCGTGGCGACGGACGCGGCAGGGGGTGCTCGATGCCCTCGCGATCGCAGCAGAGCACGGGGATTTCGTATTGGTAAACCTCAAACCATTCCGCGCGGGTCGTGATGTCGCGCATCTCGAGTTCGAAGTCCAGATCTCCGACACCAGCCAAGCGTTCGAGCTTTTCCTGCAGCCCTTCACATAGGTGGCAGCCGGGTTTGGAGTACAAAATCAATTTCATGGCTGCTGTTTTCTTTGCCGCCCTTGCTTTGGAATCAGACCAGATGCGATTGCACGCCCTCCCGATCTTAGATCGTTGAATGACCGCCGTCAGGCTCGTTTGCTGTCCCTAGGTGCCGGCGATGCTCCCAAGCCGCAAGCATCGAGGCGACGAAATAGTCGACGTAAGCCCCATACAGCCGAGCCGTACCACCAGCGAATGGCTGGCAAATGACCGAGCGGCGCGCCTGCATCGTAAGTTAAGTGCTGGTGGGGGAGCCACGCGCCAGACCGGAACCACCCCAATCGATCGCCGAATTTGTAGTACGTCGGCTCGTACAAGTCCTGCCAAATCCGCAGCTGTACGCTGAAGCCAAAGCGATCGCCGGAATGCTCCGCCCACAGCTCGTCGATCGCGCGCAGTTCCACACAGGGGAAGAGGTCGATCTCTTCCCCTTCTAGCCAAGTTCGCCGCACGGCTTTCCCCGCCTCTAACAGCAGTCGGTGCGTTTCCTCGTTAGCCCGATGCCAGTTGCCAGCCTCCAGGGCCGCGCTCAACGGCGTGCAATCGATGGCCAGCAATGCCGGCTCGGATTCGATCGCGTCGAAGCGTAAGTCAAAGCCTAAAGCATCCACGGTATCGAAGACAAACGTCGAATCTGACGACTCGACCGGTTCCTCAGGCACGGCATTGGGGGCGGCTGGCTGGGCCGCTGGAGCAACGGTCGCGGGCTCCGGTGTCGGTTCCGGTTGCGCGAACTGCGGGGCATAGGGATAGAGCTGCCGCAAGTCATCGAGCACGGCACGTGCGTTGGGATAGCGCTTGCTAATCGCTTCTGCCAGCATCCTGTTGAGGACGAACTCCAGCTGTCGCGAGATCGGACGATTTAGATAGCCTTGCCAAACCCAAGTAGCAGCATCGTGACTGTAAAGGTCGAAGGGCGGCACACCCGTTAGCAGATAAATGCAGGTAACGCCAAGACCGTAGACGTCGCTAGCCAAGGTGGCCCGACCGCGCATCTGTTCCGGCGCGACATACTCTGCCGATCCGATGGACGTGCCTGCTTGCATCAAGGACCCTTCAGTCAAGATTTTTGCCGCTCCGAAATCAACGAGGGCAATCCGCCCGTCCCGATCGCGGATCAAGTTTTCGGGTTTGATATCGCGGTGAATGACTTGCCGGTCGTGGATGTAACTCAAGACCGGCAACACCTGACCGAGCAAGTCAAGTAAATCTGACTCACGCGCGCGCACGATGCGGACGAGCCAGTTTGCTAAATTCTCGCCCTCGACCCAAGCCTGCACCAAGTATTGATACTCACCTTCGGCAAATGTATCGTAAAGTTCGGGGATTTGAGGGTGAGCGCCCAAGCCTGCCAAAAACCGAATCTCTTTAGCAAAAAGTGCCGTTGCTAACTCCCGCCGTTCTCCCAATAGCGATTGCGGAAAACACTGTTTGACGACGCAAGCCCGTTCTGGTTTGACGCCAATATCGACCGCCAAAAACGTCCGCCCGAATCCACCTTCGCCCAACACCCGAACAATGCGATAGCGTCCGGCAAGCAGCCGCTCGAGGAAATCCGCCGCGCGAACGTGTCGTGAATCAAATAAGGGTTTTAGCCCCTCGGCATCGGTCATTACATGCCTGCACTCTCTACCGGGAAACCGCCTTTCGCACCAAAAAGCAACAGAAATTTACAGAGATTCACACGAATTCGTAATAGTTTGCTAGTTGGACCAGTGCGGTTACCTGACTGGAAAAACGAACGCCAGCCTCCGCGCAAATTATGAAACTTAAGTAAGGATTTGCTATGTTCGCGCCTGCGGGACTGCTGCGCTAGTTAAGCTAAAGATACGCATCAATACAGCATTCATCTCTATACATGATGACGGCAGCAATTCAACGCAACCAAAACATTGGAAGCTGGCAAGCACTACTCCTTTTGATTCTTGGACTCTGGCTTGGCGGTAGTTTGATGCTCGATTTGTTGGTAGTCCCTTGCCTCGCGACAGAAGGCATGATGGAAGCAACGGGTTTTGCCAGCGTAGGGTACGCTCTGTTCGGGACGTTCAATCATGTCGAGCTGGTCGCAGCCGCAGCAGTTTTGACCGTTATCTGGGCACTGCACCGGCAATCTGCACCGCAAACCAGCTCGCTAGCAATTGCGTCAGTCCTTTTGGGCTGCGTGCTGCTTAGCACCTACATTCTGACGCCGCAGATGAGCGCTACAGCTATGTCCCTCGACTGGTTTGCAACCGATCCCTCCATGCCTGCGGCAATGGTGCCCTTGCATTGGGGATACTGGTCGGCAGAAATCGTGAAGCTTCTCGGCGGTGCCTTTTTACTGGGTCGCTACTGCCAGGCGATCGCCAGTCCGGTCCGGACGGCAACGTCTTAACCGCTTACTCCTGAGGTCAATCCATACCGGCCCGTTACGCTCCTTCTGTGCAAGGAGCGTTTTTTTATTCCCAGTTTTACCCCGATTGTTTCACCAACACCCTATACCAACACTAGGAAGTACTGTGACAGTTGAAAGCCTGAATTCCTCCCTCCTCAAGCCTGGATTGTTCGCGAAGATTTTGACGAAGCCTCAAACCCTTGCTCTGACTAGGCTCCAATCTACGTGTATAGGAACGCACTGTCAATGAGCGAAAAAGTCTGCAAGCGCTGCAGGGCAATAAATTTAGCGTCTCCTCATCAGAGTTCATGAATAACTCAGGCTAGGGATTTTTCGCTCAATCTGTTGTAAGCATTGGGCATATTGGTCTTTCCAGTCAGCTCCGATCCATGATGGAAGGGACTGATATGACATCCTGAAAAGTCTGATTGCTAGAGGAAAAGCAGAATTCGACTGCAGGAACTTGCGTCTGAAATCGCTCAGAAGCGGAATGGAATGGTCAGACCGACCCCGACGGCCAGGTCCTTATCACGCACGCGTAGGTTGTGAAAAGTGGAGCCGCCGACGCGGTTGGTGAGATAAAACTCCAGCAGCCATGGTGCAGTGGCATCGGCTGGCGAGTTGCCGAAGAAGGTGGAAATATCCCAACGCAGGCCCAACGAGTATGGAACTTGGTTGCCGAGCCGATTGCCATCAAACCCGTTGCCCAGATCGGTAAAGTTTGCTCCCACTTCAGCGATCAAGTCGAGATTGCGCGCAACTGGGTAGGAGCCGCCTAAGTTGAAACCGGCAATATCCGCCCCACCCTGCTGCACGAAAGCAACAATGGGCGTGAACCAGACTGCAGCGTCGTTGGCAAACTGATAGTGCAGCGGCAGCGAAAGTGTCGCGATGTATAGCTGCCCTTCATCGAAATCGTCTTGATTGATGAGGAACCCTGGAATGCTTTTGCTGAGTCCGCGGTCGTCAAATTCGTCGCGGTTGTTGTTGAAGAAGTTGACGAACGGCTCGTTGGTAATACCGAGGGTCAGCGCGAGGCTAGCAGTGAGTGGGTCGCCAGCCTGTTGGTCGAGAACGCGCAATTTGCCGCTGATGCCTTGTTCGGATTCGTCAACCTCCCCGGAAATAAGGTCGAGATAAATCCCGACTTCGAGGTCGCGAACGGGTGTGTAGCGCAGTGCTGTCAGGAAGCCTTGACTGCCGCCTCCCAAATTAATTGCAAACTGACCGCTCGGCAAGACGCTGCCGTCGAAGAAGGCAAAACCGCCATTGCGTGGATCCGTGGGATCTTCAGGAGTGCTATCGAAACTATCGGAGTAACGTCGATTTCCAGCGAAGAAGCTGGGCAGAAAGGTTAGGTTCGCCCCAACCGCAGCATATTCTTTATCTGCTGTTAGCGATAGCGGGCCGGTTGTGCCGAGGGTATTGGTTGCATATAGGTCGAGTGCAACGTTCGGATTAACCAAATAGCGCAATCCAGCATTAAAAGCAATTGTCTTTGAGGGGTCGCCCGAATCGCGATCGATCGCGTTATTGCCGGTTACCGGCACGAATGCATCGGCAAACAACAGAATACTGCGATTGACGCGGAACGACGTGGCACCAACAACACCGAAAGTGGTTCCGAACTCTTCATCCGAATCCGGTGGTTGGTGCAGGTGCATGGCATTTTCGCTCGGGAAAAACGCCACCGTCGGCGAGACGGTCAGCCGCCAACGATCGCGATCTCCCAGGCGTGCTGTTAGAGGAAACTGCAGCGATGGCACGACCGACTCGTCCGTGCGCTCCTCAACCGTGAAGCCGCGACTATTGGTGAATCGGATGGGGCGACTGCCAAAGGACACGGCTAGCACGCCACCGAGCGCGAGCGACTCATCGCTGTTATCCCAAATCCGGTACTGTGTTTCGACAGTAAGTTCCTGGAATTCCGAAAAGAAAAAGTTGCTTTCGTCGGGATCGCGGATCGCGCGAAACTCGCCCTGATCGCCGGGAGATGCGGTATCGAGTCGCTGAAACTCCAGATTGAGCTCGAAATCATCGATGACGCCCCAGGTGAAGCCAAAGTTGGGATAGGCTGGCGTTCCGCTAACGACATCGTCAGGTATGACAAAGAGGCGGTTGCGAACGTTGAAGGAGAAGTCGCCGCGAGCGTACTGCTCGGCAGTTGGCTGACCGGGAGCTTGATAGAGCGGGCTAGCTGCCGCGGGATCGACTCCCTCGCGGGACTCGGCCGCGAGGGAGTCGATCGCTGCTGCTTCTGCAGCCGCTGCTTCAGCCGCGCTCTCGCGTTCGGCGGCCTCCGCTTCTTGCCGCGCCGCCGGAGTCAGGGCAATGGGCTCGCGGACGCGATCGGCACGGACGAGGCCGATCGCGGAGTTACGCATCACCACATCCCAATCGGGCGAATCGGGCGCGACGCTGAGGTCGAACTGAACGGCGCTTCCCCCGGCGGCTGTCGCAGTTAACGTTCGATAGGAAACGCGTCCGACGCCGAGAGCGGTGAGGTCGATCGACTCAGCCGGTGGGAACCCGGGTGCCAGCTTTACCCCGCGTAATTCCAAGCGCACGCGGGTGCGGTCGGGCGATCGCCACGCGCGTGCTTCCGCCACTTCCCCCTCGACGACGAGCGTCATGCCGTTCTCTTCCACGCGCCAATCACGCAAGAGTGCTGATTGCAACGCTGTTGGGGGAGGGACGAAGGGAACCTGCCCGGTTTCTTCGGCGGCGATCGCCTCGCGGATCGGTTCGGTTGCCGGTTGAGACTGCTGTTGACGAGGGATGGATCCGCGCCTGCCATCTTTGCGGATGAGTGCGATCCCGCGCTCGGTTGTTATTACGTTCCAATCGGGCGAATCGGGCGCGACGCCGAAGTCGATCTGTACGGCACTGCCAGCAACAACCAGGGTTCGGTAGGAAACGCGGCTGACGCCGAGAGCTCTCAAGTCGATCCTCTCGGCAGGGGTGAAACCCGCAGCTAATTCCGTACCGCGAAGCTCTAGTCGCATGCGGGTGCGGTCGGGCGATCGCCACGAACGCGCTTCCATCACCTGGCCATCAACGACAAAAAAAACGCCGTCTTCATCGACCTGCATGGCACGCAAAACGGCTAGCTGGGTTGCGACCTCAGCAGTAACGGGGCCTTCGCTTTCATTAGCCCGAGCAAGTTCTGGTGCACTCGCTAGTGGTAGCCCGGCTGCCAGCACTAGCAAAATTGCTCGCGCCATCGACATTCCGTCCATTGCTATCTCGCTCACACCAAAAGTCCTAGTACAACAGCATATCAGAGACGCAAGCAGGCTTAGTCACCCCGAACGATGCCCAAAAAGATCTAGGCGAAAGGTCATGTGGAGAATTTGCAAAGAAAAATTAACATTTAGTGAGTAAATGATTATGTTGCTTCGTAATAAATGTAAAAAAATGTCTCGCTCAATTTGTCAATTTGTTTCGCTTGATGGCAGTTTCGTCAAGGGTTAGCGCCTTGTTTGATACAAAACACAAGTGTGCCATGCGGGCATGCGAACGCGTCCAGTGGATTCATCCCGATCGATAGCCAAGTTTGCAAAATGCAAGCCTTTGAGCTTTTCGAGACACTGCGATCGCAAGTTGCATGTCGTTTAGTGTTTGCTCGCCCTGACCGAACTGGGACCGTCCGCTGTCGCCTTGCTTTTACGGAGCGTGCCGCGGGGATCGAGCCGCTGGCCTCGCTGTGTTCGCCAGTCTCTTCCCGTCCCGAGCTAAGGAGTTAAACGTTAAATGTTCACTCGCGTCAAGTCCACCATCCGCCACATTGCCCCCAGCGATCTGCAGGGACGCAGCCTCGTCAAGGTGGTCTATGTCGTGCTCGAACCGCAATACCAAAGCGCGCTCTCGGCTGCCGTTTGCTCTATAAATGCCTCGCATCCTCATCTCGCATTCGACATTCGCGGTTATTTAATCGAGGAGCTGCGCGATCCAGGAAACTATGACGATTTCCAGAGCGCGGTCGCCGAGGCTAACCTGTTCATCGCCTCATTAATTTTCATCGAAGACCTCGCCGAAAAGGTTGTAGCTACCGTGCAACCGCACCGCGATCGCCTGGACGCAGCGGTGGTGTTCCCCTCGATGCCGCAAGTGATGCGCCTCAACAAACTCGGGAGCTTTTCGATGGCACAGCTCGGGCAGAGCAAGAGTGCGCTCGCCCAATTTATGCGCAAACGCAAGGAAAAGAATGGCAGCTCGTTTGAAGAGGGCATGCTCAAGCTCTTGCAAACGCTGCCGAAGGTGCTGAAGTACTTGCCGATCGACAAGGCCCAGGACGCCCGCAACTTCATGCTCTCTTTTCAATATTGGCTGGGCGGTTCTCCGGATAACCTGGGGAACTTCCTACTGATGTTGGCAGACAAGTACGTCCTGCCGAGCGATCGCAGCAATCGCGCTGCCAAGGGTGCAGCTGGCACAACCGTCGATTACGCCGATCCGGTCGTCTACCCGGATATGGGCATCTGGCATCCGCTCGCGCCGACGATGTTTGAAGACATCAAGGTTTACCTGGATTGGTACCAGAAGCGTTCGGACATCCGCGATGAGTTGAAAGATCCGCTGGCACCCTGCATCGGCTTGGTCCTGCAGCGCACGCACCTGATCACCGGCGACGACGCACACTATGTGGCTATGGTCTCTGAATTCGAGTCCATGGGCGCGCGGGTGCTGCCAGTGTTTGCTGGCGGACTGGATTTCTCCAAGCCGGTCGATACATACTTCTATGACACGGCGGCTAAGGGTGTCGAACCGATCGCGATTGTCGATGCGGTCGTCTCGCTTACGGGCTTTGCTTTGGTCGGCGGTCCCGCCCGTCAAGATCATCCCAAGGCGGTTGCCGCGCTCCAGCGCCTGAACCGACCCTACATGGTGGCGCTGCCGCTCGTGTTTCAAACTACTGAGGAATGGGAAGATAGCGAACTGGGCTTGCACCCGGTGCAGGTGGCGCTCCAGATTGCTATTCCCGAATTGGATGGCGCGATCGAGCCGATCGTGCTCTCCGGTCGCGACGGCGCTACCGGCAAAGCGATCGCGCTGCAGGACCGCGTCGAAGCCGTGGCCGGACGGGCGCTGAAGTGGGCGCAACTGCGTCGCAAGCCCAAGTGCCAGAAGAAGGTCGCCATTACTGTTTTCAGCTTTCCGCCCGACAAAGGTAACGTCGGCACGGCCGCATACCTGGACGTGTTCGGCAGTATTTACGAGGTGCTGAAAGGACTGCGCGACAACGGCTACGACGTCTGTGACTTGCCCGAGTCACCCGCCGCGCTGATGCAAGCCGTAATTCACGACGCGCAGGCGCAGTATGCCAGCCCGGAGCTGAACGTTGCCTATCGGATGTCCGTCCCCGAATACGAACGTCTGACACCTTATGCCGAGCGCCTGCAAGAGAACTGGGGACCCCCGCCAGGGGAACTCAATACCGACGGCGAGCATTTACTGGTCTACGGTCAGCATTTCGGCAACGTCTTCATCGGGGTTCAACCCACCTTTGGCTATGAGGGCGATCCGATGCGCCTGCTGTTCTCCCGATCGGCCTCGCCGCACCATGGCTTCGCAGCCTACTACACTTACTTGGAGCAAATCTGGCAAGCAGACGCCGTCTTGCACTTCGGAACCCACGGGTCGCTGGAGTTCATGCCCGGCAAACAGATGGGTATGTCCGGCGAGTGCTACCCGGATAACCTGATCGGTTCGACACCTAACATCTACTACTACGCCGCCAACAATCCCAGTGAAGCCACGATCGCCAAGCGCCGCAGCTATGCCGAAACGATCTCGTATCTGACGCCGCCTGCGGAAAATGCCGGACTTTACAAGGGTTTGCAGGAACTGAACGAACTGGTCGGCTCGTACCAAACCTTGAAAGACTCCGGACGGGGGGTGCAAATTGTCGACGCGATCGCCGATAAGTGCCGCTTGGTGAACCTCGATCGCGACATCGAGCTGCCCGCGGGAGATGCTAAAGATCTCAGTCGCGAAGACCGCGACGCGCTCGTCGGCAAGGTCTACAAGCAGCTGATGGAAATTTCCTCGCGGCTGCTGCCTTGCGGCCTGCACGTCATCGGCCGGCCGCCGTCGGCGGAAGAGGCGATCGCCACGCTGGTCAACATTGCCAGTCTAGATCGCGAGGAAGAAGGCATCATTGCCTTGCCGCGAGCGATCGCAGACAGCTTAGATCGCGACATCGAAGAGATCTACCGCAACAACAACCTCGGGGTCCTCGCCGACGTGCAGCTTCTGCGCGAGATTGGCGATGCAGCCCAAGCCGCAATCGGCGCGATGGTTAGCGCTCAAGCCGACGACGACGGTCGCGTGTCCCGCGTAGCCAAACTCAACTTCTTCGGCCGGGGCAAGACAGAACCTTGGCTGACCGCCCTCCAGGCGTGCGGTTTCGATCGCGTCGAGCGTGAGGCGATCGCGCCGCTGTTCGAGTACCTGGAGTTTTGCCTCGAGCAAATCGTTGCCGACAACGAACTCGGCGGATTGCTGTGTGCGCTGGAAGGCGAATATGTATTGCCCGGACCCGGCGGCGACCCGATTCGCAACCCGAACGTATTGCCCACCGGCAAGAACATCCACGCCCTCGATCCGCAGTCGATTCCGACTGCGGCCGCGGTGAAGTCCGCGAAGATCGTGGTCGATCGCCTGCTGGACCGGCACCGCGATGCCAACGACGGCGCGTATCCGGAGACAATCGCTTCAGTGCTCTGGGGAACGGACAACATCAAGACCTACGGCGAGTCCCTGGCACAGGTTCTCTGGTTTGTCGGTGTCAAGCCCGTGCCGGACGCACTCGGTCGCGTCAACAAAGTGGAGCTGATTTCTCTCGAAGAGCTGGGTCGCCCGCGCGTGGACGTAGTCGTCAACTGCTCCGGCGTCTTCCGCGACCTTTTCGTGAACCAGATGGCGTTGCTCGATCGGGCTGTGAAGATGGCTGCAGAAGCCGACGAACCCCCAGAGCTGAACTACGTGCGCAAGCACGCCCAGCAGCAGGCTGAGGAAATGGGCGTCAATATCCGCGAAGCAGCAACGCGCGTGTTCTCCAACGCCTCCGGTTCCTACGCCTCGAATGTCAACTTAGCCGTGGAAAACAGTTCTTGGGAAAACGAGTCCGAGCTGCAGGAAATGTACCTCAAGCGCAAGTCCTTTGCCTTTTCTGCCGACAACCCCGGCATGATGGAGCAGAACCGCGGGCTGTTCGAGTCAGCTCTGAAAACTGCCGACGCGACATTCCAAAACTTGGATTCCTCTGAAATTAGCCTCAGCGACGTATCGCACTATTTTGACTCCGACCCTACCAAAGTCGTGCAGGGCTTGCGCGGCGACAGTGCCAAACCGGCTGCTTACATCGCCGATACGACGACAGCAAATGCTCAAGTGCGATCTCTTTCAGAAACCGTGCGCCTGGATGCCCGCACCAAATTGCTCAATCCCAAGTGGTATGAAGGGATGCTGAACCACGGCTATGAGGGGGTGCGCGAGCTATCGAAGCGCTTGGTGAACACGATGGGTTGGTCCGCTACGGCCGACGCGGTCGATAATTGGGTGTACGAGGACGCCAACGACACCTTCGTTGCCGACGATGCTATGCGCGATCGCCTGATGAACCTCAACCCGCACTCGTTCCGTCGGATAGTGACGACGCTACTGGAAGCCAACGGACGCGGTTACTGGGATACTAGCGATGACAACCTCGATCGCCTGCGGGAGCTATACCAGCAGATTGAAGATCGCATCGAAGGTGTCGAGTAGATGAGGGAACTCTCTGTCGAGATTGAGGCGTGTTGAGACCGAAGTCGACGAGATCGATATAACGTTGCACGAGAGGCGCGAGCAATCGCGCCTCTCGGATTTAATGCGGGATCCTGTCGGAGCATCGAATCATCTCGCTCGCAATATTGGTCGCGCCAAAGCAAGGGTCATTTTCCTGGGCGATCGTGTCATAGTCACACGCTAGTCTCGTCTGCAATCGGGATCGCCTCGGTGCTAGGAAAGTGCAAAAAAATGTCTGTGTTTCGACCGATTTAGGGCTTCAACGATCTAACGTGCTTGAACATACCTATCTGTTCTCAACAAGTCCCGATTGAGCCCGCTTATTGTGAAAACCTAGACGAGCTTGCGAGTATGCGATTGCATTACTTGCTTACACAAAAAACCTGACACCCCTTAATTCGTCTCTCTTCCAAGGCCGATGGCATATTTCTTTGGTTCACAACCGGTGTGTTCCGAGATGTAAGACTGCCAAAGGCATGCGAGTTCTTCGGCACGCTGGCGGGCACCCGGGCAGATCTGATACATTCGCCGCGGACGTCCGCGCCCGACAAGCTTCTTCCAGTACCCGGAGATCGTGCCAGATTCTTCAAGAAACTTCAGTGCTCCGTAGAGTACCGTGTCGGAGAGGCGATATCCCGGTGTTGTTCGCTCCAGAAGCTCGATCAGTTCGGTACCGTAAGACTCACCACGCAGCAGAACATCTAACACGTAACATACGGCCAACTCTCTGTTTAGATATGTAGGTGGTGGGCAGTGAAAGAAACGGTAAATGTCCTCGAAGTCCATTGTCTGGTTCATGAAACTTTCTAGTTAACAGCGAGTCGCACGAGTAACAAACGATTGTTCAGATGAGTTTGGTTTCTTTTTTACCATAGCCGCGTTTACCAGAAGATAGCAGACGTAGCGGCCTACAGCAAATCGACGCTTCCATCAATTGCCCGTGGTTTCAAGAAATACTCGTAACAAGCTTAATTGTGGTATTATTATATGGATTTTGTCTGTTGATGAAATCCAGAAGCGATCGCGATGTTCGTCACTGCATGTTATGGATCGAGCACACCACCCTTTGGGAGCACCCCCTCACGATCCACGCAGCGAATAAGCTCAGTGACTAGAATAGGGGGGTCGATTTTTGCTTCGCGCTCGCGCCATGTTTGAACCGAGAGTGCAGAATGCTCTACCGCCGGCCGTTCAGAAGGCGTCGTCGTCATTGAGATGGGCGGGACGGATCGGACTGTGGGTGCAAGCGGTGCTGGGCGTGGTGTCAGCTTCGACCTTGGTGATTTTGGCAGCGTTTTCGCCCGAGTTTTCGGATGCCGAGGGCGGTAATCCCGGGGCAGCTGCAGCCATCTTCTTTGCGCTGGGCGGTGTTGCCGCACTAGCGATCGCGACTTACATGAGTTTTCGGTATACGCGCCTCTCGGGAATGCTGTTGTTTGCCGAGCCGGGAGATCGTCCGAGTCGCGGGCGAGTAATCGGGCTGCTGCAGTTTGGAGCGATCGTGAATTTGGTCGGCCTGTTGCTCACTGTTTTGGGCGCACAGGCGATCGTCGGCATAGTGCTCATCAAATCACTGACGCAGCCCCAGCTTGTCATCGGTGCCGATCCAAAGCAGTTCGTAAACTCGGCTGACTTGCTAATCATTCAGTCAAATGTCAATACAATTGCCGCGCATTCGGTCGGACTGGCAACCGAGCTATGGTCGATCGCCCGGATGACTCGGTAGTTCGGCAGCGGATCGCACTGAAGGCACGCAACGGATTATCCTTACAGACGGAACAGACGTAGTAGACGGAATTCGCTCTGGGAGGACCGCCGATTCGTGCTCGACCTGAAATCGATCCGAGACAATCCAGATCGCGCGCGGGAGTACTTGAACCGCCGCGGGCCGGGGTACGACTTGCAGCCGCTGCTCGATCTCACCGCAGAGGTACAGCAATTGGAAACTGCTCGTTCTCAGCTGCAGGCCCGCAGTAACGAGATTGGGAAAGCCGTCGGGCAAAAGATTCAGAGTGGCAGCGATCCAAAAGGGGCGGAGATCGCGGCTATGAAAGATGAGGGTAATTTCCTCAAGGCACAAATCGGCGGCATGGATCCGCAAGTCAAGGCGCTGGAGGAGCAGCTGCGCGATCGCTTATTGCAGCTGCCGAACTTACCAGATAAGTCTACCCCGGTCGGCAAAGACGAAACCGAGAATGTGGAGGTACGGCGCTGGGGCAACGAGTATTTACCCGATCCATCGGCAGCATCGTTGCCCCATTGGGAGATCGGCCGAAAACTGGGGATTTTGGATACCGAGCGCGCGGTGAAAGTGGCCCAAAGCCGCTTTGTCAGTCTGGTCGGGGCTGGAGCAGCTCTCGAACGAGCCTTGATCAACTTTATGCTCGATCGCCAGATTGCAGCCGGATATGTGGAGGTGATCCCACCGGTGCTGATCAACAGTGCCGCGCTGACGGGAACGGGACAGTTGCCGAAATTCGCGGAGGAAAGCTTTCAATGTCGCGATGACGATCTGTGGCTTGCACCGACAGCGGAGGTCCCAGTTACGAACTTGTACCGCGAGGAGATCCTCAATGCAGCGCAGTTGCCGATCCGTCACTGTGCCTATACGCCCTGCTTCCGACGAGAAGCTGGCAGCTATGGTAAAGACACGAAGGGGCTGATCCGCTTACACCAGTTCAATAAGGTGGAGTTGGTTAAACTCGTGCATCCGGAAACATCTGCGACGGAGCACGAGACCTTGGTGCACGATGCGGAAGCGATTCTGCAGGCTCTGAAGTTACCGTATCGGGTCTTAGAGCTGTGCTCGGGCGACTTGGGCTTTTCGGCAGCAAAGTGCTTCGACCTGGAAGTGTGGTTGCCGTCGTCGGGATCGTATCGGGAGATTTCGAGCTGCTCTAACTTTAAGGATTTTCAGGCGCGGCGCGCGCGCATTCGCTTCAAGGAGCCCGGTAAGAAGGGGACCCAGTTCGTCCATACGCTCAATGGATCGGGACTGGCGATCGGACGGACGATGGCTGCAGTGTTGGAGAATTACCAGCGCGCGGATGGAACGGTCGCAGTGCCGGAGGTGCTGCAACCGTATCTGGGACGGGAGACGCTCTAACGATCGCGCTCCGAGACGCGCTGACCGGCAACGGGAGATCGTCGTCCCGAAGCTAGGTCGATTGTGTGCCCACAGCGGCGGCAATTGTATCGAAGTCGCTTGTCTCCAGCCGTTCCGACAGCCCGCCGAGCACCCGGCGTGCCTGCCAGGGACCTTCGTAAATCCAGCCGGTATAAACCTGCAGCAAACTTGCACCTGCAAGGATCTTTTCCCACGCATCCTCAGCAGTGAAGATACCGCCAACGCCAACGATCGGCAGCGTGCCCTTGGTTTGTTGGTAGATGAAGCGGACAACCTCCGTTGCTCGATTTCGTAACGGCTGACCGCTAATGCCGCCGGCTTCGTCGTCGACGGATTTGCCCGTGGCGGTCAGAACCCTGGTCTGCAGGTTATCGCGGCGGACGGTCGTATTTGTTGCAACGATTCCGGCTAACCGGTAAGTCCTTGCCAACTCCAGCACTTCGGCGATCGCGTCATCGCTCAGATCGGGAGCTATTTTTACCAGCAGGGGTTTAGCGACTTGGTTTTCCTGCTGAACGGCATCGAGCACGCGCGCGAGTTGGGTGGCATCTTGCAACGTTCGCAACCCCGGCGTATTTGGCGAACTGACGTTGATGACGAAGTAGTCGCCTAGCGATCGCAGCTGCCGGAAACTGGCGGCGTAGTCCCCTGCTGCGGCCGCCAGCGGCGTAATCTTCGACTTGCCGAGGTTGATGCCTAAGGGAATTGACGGGGAGTCGGGGCGAAACTGCTTTAGGCGCTCGGCGAGTGCGGCGCAACCGCGATTATTAAAGCCCATGCGGTTGAGGGCCGCGCGATCGCTGGGGAGACGAAACAAGCGGGGTTTTGGATTGCCGGGTTGCGGGTGCTGGGTCACAGTACCGAGTTCGGCGAACCCGAAGCCAAAGGCGTGCCAGATCCCGGGCGCAATGCCATTTTTGTCGAACCCTGCCGCTAGCCCAAATGGATTGGGGAACTGCAATCCCCACAGGGTTTGGGTAAGGCGCTCGTCGCGGTAGCCGAAGGTCCGTTCTAATTGCTCGATTGACCAGCGACCGATGACGCGATCGTGGTGGCGTTGCAGACGATCGAGCACCTCGAAGCTGCAGTTGTGCAGCCACTCGGGGTCAACCTTGATGCCCGAAAACAAAATCGGCCGTAGCAAAGACGTATAGAGATCCACTGGCAACGATCCACTAAAAGTTCACCGCACTCGGGTTACCATCCGGAGTGTCCCCGACCCGAACGACGGCTCGGCAGAGGGCGTCAGTTCGCTTCCAGTATGCGGCGATCGCACCGGGAAGATCTCTACACCCCATCCGGAAACCAAAATCTCCCTTAAGCTTCTCTGCGCGAGGCGTTGGCTCGCCTATGCTCCACGCAGGTGGCTGCGGGCAGATGGACTGTAAACCGATATCGATCCGGCAAGGAAGGTAGCGTGATGCGATCGGCTAGGCAACAGGGTATACGCACGCGCATTCCCCCGTGGAGCAAGCGCATCCTCGCGCTTGGAGCTGTCTGCATAGCGATCGTCGCAATCCTAGTAACTCAACCGCACTGGGCGGTGCGCCCGCTCGCTCCGTTCATTTGCCCGAGCGCGATCTACGCCTTCGAGACCGATACCCCCGCGATCGCCCTGACCATTGACGACACGCCTAACGCCGATCCAGCAATCACTACAGCGATTTTGGACTTGCTCGCTGCCGAGCACGTCCGCGCGACGTTTTTCGTAATTGCCGATAACATCACCCCTGCCAACCGCCCGCTCCTCAAGCGCATGGCGACCGAGCATGAGATCGGCAACCACCTTGCTACCGACAACCGCAGCATCGCCCTTGGATCGGCGGCATTTGCTGCCGAAGTCGAACGGTTCGAAGTTGGTCTAGCCAATTTAAGCCACCCTCGCTGGCTGCGCCCGGGCGGCGGCTTCTGCGATCGGGTCATGGCTGAAATTGCCCGCGATCGCGGCTACGAGCTCGCCCTTGCCTCCGTTTGGCCTTACGACACCTTCGGTTTACTGTCCCAACGCCGCTGGTTTCCGGCGTTCGCAACCTGGCAACTGGGGTGGGGCGATCGCTCGGGCGCGATTCTCGTCCTTCATGACGGAGGCAAGCGCGGCGCTCAAACGCTAGCAGTGCTGAAGCAGGTACTCGCACAATTTGAGGATAATTACCGCTTCGTCACGCTTTCCGACCTCGCTGCGGCAAGTAACAGCAAGGTTGAAGTCGCCACCGAACCCCTTCCCAACTGGTTGGAATTTTACTACCGCCGTCTTCTACTAGGGGTCATTACCCCTCCACCGAGCTCGGCGTGGCGCGGGCTGGTCCTTTTCGTTTGGTTGCCCGCCGCGGGCGTCTGGCTGTGGCTCGGGTTTCGCTCGGGATGGCTGACTGTCGAACTTGCCATTCCTAGAGGCCGCGGGCTTTCCAGCATTGGGTTTTTTCTCTGGACGCCGATCCGCGTTTTCTTCGTACCGTCCTTTGCTGAGGAATGCCTGATGCGCGGGCTGTTGCTTCCCAGTGCTGCCGAACTCGCTAACGGCGCGATCGCCGCACCGACTGCCGCGCAACTGTTCGCCCAATGCCTTGGCAGCCTGGCAATTTATGTCTTTTCCCATCCGCTAGTTGGAGCTCTCATCGATCGATTGAGTCGCAACCCGGATTCAAATTACGGCGCGACGTTCCGGCAGCCCGTCTTCCTCGTATCCGTGGCGGTGCTCGGGAGCGCAAGCACGGTTACTTTTCTCGAAACCCATTCGCTCTGGCCGCCAGTGCTGATTCACGCACTCGTCGTTTCTATCTGGCTGCTTTTTCTCGGCGGCGATCGACAACTTAATGGCAAGCCTCGGTTCAAGCAAGTGCGATCGATTTAGTCGCCGCATCAGACTGTGCATTAGACTGCGCGCGGAAACCGTCTACACAAGACATAATTCAGCAACCGGTTGCATCTCTTCCAAATCGATCTTTTTACCGATTGACTGCCGTTACCTTGAAAGCTAGGGCAGTGGTTGGAAAACAATTGATTAGGCTAAAGTGGTAATGACTATGACTATCAACCATCCTTAACCCAGGTTGCGAACCGGTGGCAAACGCCAGCGACATTTCAACATCCCGATATGGATAACGCCCGCCCATCCTCCCAAAGTAAAACCGTTCCGGAGCTCGGCCGCCAGCCGATTCGCACTTTTGAAGCCGCGATCGACCGCTGTCGGGAGTTGGGAATGCGTCTGAGCCGCCAGCGGCGGTCGATCTTGGAGCTATTGTGGCAAACTGAGGAGCACTTATCGGCCCGCAGTATTTACGATCGCCTCAACCAGCAGGGTCAAGATATCGGACACACGTCGGTTTACCAAAATCTCGAAGCACTGTCTAGTCACGGCATTATCGAATGCGTCGAGCGTTGTGACGGTCGCCTCTACGGACACGTCAGCGATGCTCACAGCCACGTCAACTGCACGACCACCGGTCAGATTTATGACGTCAACGTCGAGTTACCCGCCGAGCTAATCCGCCAAGTCGAAGCACAAACCGGCGTAAAAATTTCCGAGTATCGCGTCGACTTCTACGGCAGTACCGTACAAGCAATTGCACCTGACGGCTCCACCCGATAGCGCTTGCCTCCGCACCTGCCTCAGTCCGGTTGAGCGAGCAATTGGCATTTGTTTACCCAAAGCTAGGAGAACCCGTTGCCCGCAGTGCTTTGAAGAGTTCTCCTATTTGTTTTCGCGATCGCGCAGTCGGAGTTCGACCTCGGCAACGCGCACGAGACGCTGGCTTTCTGCATCCCACAATCCGAGATGGGCGCAGCTTGCGAAGCTCTCTCGCAGGGAAATGTGACGGACGTTGCGCAGCTCGGCATGCGCAGCAAAGCATTTCGCGATCCGATAATTGGGCACGCGGCTGCAGGCGTGATGAATGTGGTGGATGTTGTTGTAGAGCGCGCACCACTCTAACACCTGCGGGAGCGCATAGTACGAGCAGCTTTCCAGGCACGCCGTTGCATAATCCCAACGTTCCGATGGCTGCAGAGACGTGTCTTCATATACGTGCTGGATATAAAAGATCCAGACGCCCGCCGCTGACGTGAAAACAACAATTGGCAACTGCACGAGTAGGAAACTTTGAACGCCCACGATCGCTATCATCATCGCCCACAGCAACGCAATCGCGAGGTTAGTGTTGCGGACGTTTCGGCGCTCTTTCAACCAATCGCGCGGGATGTGGTAGGTCAGACGTTGGAGCACGAGAAACTTTATTGTGGAGCCGAGCCCGAACATGATAAAGGGGTTTTGGTATAGCCGATAGCGCCATCGCGCGCCCGTGGTCATGCGCTCGTATTCGGCAACTGTTTTAATCGTGATGTACCCCATCTCTCGATAGTCGAGGTTGCTGACATGGGCGTGGTGGTAGGCGTGAGATCGCTTCCAGTAGTGATAGGGCGTGATCGTCAGGACGCTACAAACCAAACCCAGCGTTTCGTTCGCGATCTTCGAGCGAAAAAATGAGTTGTGTCCGCAGTCGTGCTGGATGCCGAAAACGCGTAACAAACAACCCGATGCAGCAATCGTATAGAGCAGAGTTAGCCCGTATGCCAGTGGGAACGTCAAGCGCAAGCTGGCGATGGCGAGCAGCCAAAATACTGCAAATGGTAATAGGGTGTTGGCAACTTGCAGCCAAGCGGCCCGATCGTCTGGCTGTCCGTAGGTAGCAAGGAGCGCGCCAATCTCGCGTTGAACTTCAGGAATAGCGGTGGTGCCAGTCATCGTCTCGGGGATGGGGGGGGGGGGCAGCAGCAGTCGAGCTGGGTGGAGATCGCACGACCTTAACATTACTTAACATACCACCCAGAAATCTCCTCTAGGGCAGCCGCTGCAAGCAATCGCTGCAAGGGTATGATGAGGTCGCCCTTGGTGTTATCTCAAGAAGTACGCGATCGCTGCGATGTTTTTGTTTCTATCAAAGCTGTTGCCGCTATTCGTGTATCCGGTGGGTCTGGCCTGCGTGCTCTTGGGAACCACCCTGCTGCTTGCGTGGTTCAAGTCGCGTTGGCTGCCGGTACCGGTTGCGCTGGCACTGGTGGTGTTATTGCTGGGCGGCAATACATGGGTTAGCACGGCGTTGGTGCGTTCCCTGGAATGGCAATACGAGCCGCTGCTCGAACCCCCCATTGTCGACGCGATCGTGGTGCTGGGCGGCGCGCTCAAGGGGAGTCCCGTGCCAGGGACTAGTTACGATCTGACCGATCGCAGCGATCGCATCTTGTACGGCGCGCAGCTTTATCGAGCGGGCAGAGCTCCAACGATCGTCGTCTCTGGCGGCAGGATTGCATGGCGTGGCAATTCGATTCCGGAGTCGCACGATATTGTGGCTTTATTGAGTGCGTTGGGCGTGCCCACGAGTGCTGTCATCGAGGAGCCCGAATCCCTTAATACCCACGACAATGCTGTTTATACGGGTCGTATACTCGAAGCTCGTAACATCGAGCGCGTGCTGCTGGTGACCTCTGCCGCACATATGCCGCGCGCCGTCGGCACATTTCGCAAGCAGGGCATCGATGTCATTCCCGCGCCGACGGACTTCAACGTCGATCGATCGCCGTTGCCACCGGCAAGTCTTCGCGAAGCATTGCTGGCAACGCTACCCGATGCAACATACCTGGCTGCAACCACAGGGGCGATGAAAGAATACTTAGGGGCAATTATCTACCGGTTGCTCGGTTGGTTGTAGCGGTGGCGATCGCGTTAGTTCGGGAACGCAAACAGGGCGGTCTTTTCTATGGAAGAGCTTATAGAGAGCAGGACTTACGCAAAGCCATCACGAATGATGGATTGTCGTTTGAGTTGCTCGTTTCGGTGGTCGGGTAGCAAACCTTACTTCAGCTGATACACCGTTTGCCCAGTTCAATCAACAATCTCCTTCAACCGCACCCATCCAGCAGGGCGCAAGCAATACTGAATATGTTTTCTTATGTTTCTGTTCTTTGCTAGCGTCAATCGCGGCTAAAACACCGACTCAAGATTTCGCCAATCGCTCCTTGCTCGCTCCATCGGCATACATTAGCTAATCCCAATTACCAAAATTCACCCCCCATCGCTTGTAACTGCGGTCGGTGTGTCGTAATAGAGCGTAGTACTGGAATCATGCAGCGCTGACTGGGTGCGGCAGCCGGCAACACCATCGGCAACCAAGCCGCGGTCGCTTTGAAACGCCTCGACTGCCTCCTGTGTCCCCAAACCGTAGATACCGTCGGGTCGATCTTTGAGGTAACCCAAGGTTTGCAGTCGGTTTTGCAAGGTTGCTACAGACTCCCCACGACTGCCGCGTCGGAGCAACTTGTTGCAAATAAAGCGCGCGGTTTCGGCGCGATCGCCTTCGTCGAGTACTACTACTGCCGGAGTTTCTGGAACGTCTGCTATGGAAGGCAAGGTTTGCTTTATGCGCTTGACACCCAAGAAACCAGCAGAAAAACACGCAATGGCAACCCCGACGTAGCCCAGACTCCAAGGCCAAGTTCTTTCAGTTGCGGGAGCGCTCATGCCAGCTCCACGCTTGGAGACGCGCTTCGATTCGTTACGCGGGTAATACTGACCGCTCGGCGTACGCCCCAAGGTTTTGGGATCGTTCACCAAGATATGCCCCCTCTGTCGGAAACGCTCAAACCAATACCACTCGCGCAGAGCCAGTTGGCGATCGCTAGATTTGGGTAGCAACTCCAGCACGGAAACCTTGGCGCGACCGATGTCGATAATGATGCTCGATCGGCACGCGGAGTTGTTGAGATGTTGGCGAAGGCGCTGGCGGATATTATCGCTCAACCCGATATAGCTCACCCGCCCGCGATAAATCCGGTAAATGCCACGTGCGGCGGGAAGCGCTTCAAGATCGATCGCCATGGGTGTTTGAGAAGGTGCTGTGACTTCAAGGACTCCAACTGCATGTTGCCGGATAGAGCCCGAGCTGGGTTCAGCTGACATTAACGACAATTCAGTACCGGCACGAGGGCCCTGCCTGCAAAACTCGTCTACCGAAGCGGACGCTTCACTCAGATCGAGATCGAGAAACGCCAGCGGAGTCTTGTTTCCAGATTACGTCAAACCCGTCTTTACACACCAAATCTAGAGCGGGACTCATCCAGCGCCAGCCTCGAGACCGATCGGTGCAGGTTTATTGTGGGGACGGCACAAGCGAGCTCCCCCCGATAGAAAATGGGTCGCTTCAGATTGGGTCGGGGGGAAGACCATGCAGTTAGCAACACAAGGCGATTGACAACATAAGTTCCGCCGGTCCGATCCACAACAGTGAGGGTTTCAAAGCAAAACACCCCCTCATCAACTGTTTTCCCACTTTGTGCCCCTTGTCAGTCAACTCCGCCACTTGAGCACTTGCGTTTTCACTGGGTTTACGAAGGGACGCTGTTCGGCGATCGCGCGATTGTGTTCGGCTTTAATCTGGAAGTACCAACGGGCTTGGGTATCGGCATCTTTAACTAACAGTAAAGCCGGATCGAACTTGAGCCTGGTTTGCTGATCGATCAACATCTGACGATCTTGTTGGAGGAACGCACGCGTCAGCGGCAACAAGATTGGTTTGAGCAGACCGAACCAAGGAATTGTGGTGTAAAACAGGGTCGTTACTTCTGTTTCCTCCTCCGAGATCGGGGTAATCGTTGTTAGGTTGCAAATATGGTTTTGCTGCGTAATGACTTGCTCGACACGAATCCCCGGAAGCTGGAAATCGATCTCTACTTCTGGTTCTCGACCGGCGATTTGGTAGACGAGATTGTTGCGTTGCAAGCGATGGCGGCGCATCGTAAAACCGCGAGGTCTAGGATCGAACGTCTTTACTTCATCAGCCAAGGTCGGGTCCGCACGCCACCACCATGATCGGTGTACGAACGGAACGTGTGCGGGGTCCATGAGACCGACAACAGCATGATCCACCGCACAGGGAAACCGCATGACGGCTAAAGCTTGAAATGAGCGATCGCCAAAGTGTGGGACTTGAGGCGCTGGCATCTCTGGGATTGCCTCGCCCTTAGCGGAAGATGGCATGTAAATCCAGATATTGCCCTGAGTTTCTCTAACCGGATACGCGCGAACTCGGAAGCGCTGCAAGTCAGTGTCCTGGTCCTCAAGGAGTGCTGGAATTGCCGTGCATCGTCCTTGCGGATCGAAGCGCCAGCCGTGATAGCAACATTCGATTTCCAGACCGGTGAAGCGACCTTTACTGAGAGGAACGGCGCGATGAGGACAGATATCGCGGAGGGCAAAAGCCTTGCCCGCGCGATCGCGTCCGAAGAGAATAGGTTCGTTGAGGAGGGTTTTAGCTAGAGTTTTGCCCGATCTTAATTGGTGGCTCGGTAGAGCGTAGTACCACAGGTCTCGCAGGAATGGTTGGTTCTTTTTCTCCATGTACGCTGACGCTCTCTGAAGAGGAAATAATAGTTCAACCGTCTTTCGACGAACAAATAGCTGCGTTCGTGGTCTGCCCCACCCGTGACTAGGAGATGTAGTGTATAAACGAGCTCTTTAAAAAATTCAGTCGTTGCGATCTCTTCCCTGACGCGATCCTCCCTGACTTGGATGTGGGGCATTTTCAACTGGTGTTCGATCTGCCCTCTAACAATTTCCCTTAATAAAAATACGCTTTCCCTTATTAAAATACGCTTTGCAGGTGGTTGAGATTGTTGAGCTGGGGCACGGATTTGCGCGTGCAGTGCATGTTCCTGTGCTGGAAGATGGATTTTCGCACCCTTCAGGTTGGATTATAAAGGTGCCCTGCCCTATAAACCCAAAACCATCGATCTGGTTCGAGACGTGCGGCGACTGCCCTTAGCGACGCTTTTAGGCATACCAGCCCGAAGCGCGCCCCGAAACCTTCTTCAGCTTCGTTAGCTTGCAAAACAACAATTTTCTGATAAACGGGACGTTCCTACCCTATTTATTAAAGCGAATACCCTTGCACGCTCATTATTTTGAGGTGCAGGATTATGAGGTGCAAGCGATCGCCAACGGCATCCAGGGAGCGGTGATTCCCCGCCAGGGGGACGAGTTTGGCTACGTCGCCGTGCTGTGGGGCGGAACGATGACGGCTGGCGATCGCAAGCGGCTCGAGCAATGGCAGCCAGACAATCCGACGGATACCGGCGTCTTCTCAATACCCATTCGATTGAGCCCCGTGCCGTCATCAGATCGCTTTACGCGCGGTGTCTACTGCGAAAGCCTTCATCCAGCTTTGGAGCAGCCGCCGCTCTCGAGCCCCCTGCGATCGCTCCCCATATCGGCCCGAGATTTACCCTGTCCGGGTGGCTACGTGTTTTCACTAGGATCGTTCGTTAATTGCGATCGGCAGGCTAGCTGTCAAACTGCCTTGTGTAGAGAAAACACCATTGAATTGAGCGGAAGTGCAATATTTTTCCGTGCTGAGTTCGCACCAAACCAAACCGGCAGAGAATGCCTGCAGATTAGAAAAAATTGAGATCGTGGATTAGGTTGCCTCCATACGGCGGCGTCGTTTGCGTTGCTGTTTGCGGCCCCACTCCTGTTGCCTGTGTGCCAGGGTACCGGAATTGGCTGGAAAACCGACCGTACGTAAGACCTGGTGCTCGCGCTCGGCTTCCAGATAGCCCAGTTCGGTGTAATCCACCCAGTGGATGCAGTCAACCGGGCAGGTATCGATCGCCTCTTGCACCAATGCATCCGGGTCGCCGTCCTGCCGAATGGCTCGGGCCCGCCCGTAGTCGGGCTGAATGTAAAACGTATTTGGAGCTGTATGGGCGCAGTGCCGACAGCCAATACACGTGAGCTCGTCTACATAGACGCCCTTCTGACGGTGCTCGCCGCCAAGCTCCGGCTCAAACCCCGAACGCTCGTGCAGATCGCGGAAAATGCCGCCTAGTTCGGGCTCTAATCCCGTGCGTTCCTCCGTCGAGTTGGTTTGCAATGCAAATACTAAGTCGGTGGGTGTCTCCGAGGCACCATCAGCCATTTAAGCACCCCAACGCTGGACGACTAGGCGGACCGAACCGTCTTCGCATTGCTGCTGCTCGGCAACTTGGAATCCCTGCTTGCTAGTCTCGTTCAGCACCGTCTGCAGGGCGTAGCGCTGCGTTACGCGGTTGAGGAAACCGTTAATCGACCAGGGCTGCTGCCAATACTGCAGGTCAGCAACCAGCTCGTACTCCTGTCCATTCCAGCGAAAACCAATGTCAAACTGGTTTGCCTGCGCGATGGCGAGATCCGCTACCTGGGTTTGTCCCTGGTAACCGCGCACTTGTTGCGGACCGGCTTTCCATTCAATGCCAAGATCGGTTAGCGCCGTTTGCAATGCCGACAGGTTGCGAATCTGAGTTTTGATTTGGCTGAAGTGAGACATGACGTGCCCTGACTACCTTGGTGAAAACTAAATGCGCGTAAACTTTACGCAAACCCAGTACAACAAACGATACTAAAACGCGAGCAAGTTCACCACGTCCGCGCCTGGGCGCTAACGCTGGGGCTTGCCGGCTGTTCGGCCCGGGTATAATAATCGCTTGTTTGCTCCTGAGCGACGACGCGACCGAGCTGAGCTTCAATCGCAGCGGTCACTTCAGAACAGGACGCGCCTACGATACCTGTCACTTTTTCCCGCACTCGGCCGTCGGGATAAATCGTAAATTCCAGCGTTTCTATCGCCATTTTTACTCCCGCGACGCCCACGACCGCGCGATCGCCGCAATATTCGTTTGTGAAGAATCGAGACTCTGCTCGATTTTTGATTAAGTTTCGCGTAACTTCACGCTGCCCGTCAAGCACGGACCGGCTAGAAACGCGGAGCGCTTAACAAACTGAGACAATAGAGATTCGTTGCCGGTTGGGTGTGGCGCATAGAACCGGCAACGGAAGCTGCAGCGATACCGGATAATGAAACCTGCTTGTTTGCAATGGTGGATGTTCTGAACATGGACGCGATCGCGATAGGGATTCTCGGATTTGGCGGTTTGGGGCAGGCAGCCGCGCGGCTGTTGAATCAAAAGCAGGAGCTGCGATGGGTTGCTGCTGCCGATCGAGCGGGATATGCATACGATCCCAAGGGACTCGATACCGACGTTTGTATTGCGGCGACGCGCGAGCGCGGTTCTCTAGGTTCGGTGCCGGAGGTCGGCGCAAGTGCAGCCGATAGTATTGCCGCCTTGCGCGATCGCGCCCGCGTTGACGGATATTTCTTGGCCCTGCCGAATCTCCCCAATACCTTTATGGCTGACGTGGCGCGGGGCTTTATCGCTTCAGGCTGGCGCGGCGTCATGGTGGATGCCCTCAAGCGCACGAGTGCGGTCGAGCAGTTGCTGGAGTTGCGCGCCGACCTGGAGGCCGCAGGCATCACTTACTTAACTGGATGCGGCGCGACGCCCGGTTTGCTTACGGCTGCTGCGGCGATCGCGGCCCAGAGTTACGCTGAAATCCACAACGTGTGCATTACTTTCGGCGTCGGCATTGCCAACTGGGATGCCTACCGCGCCACGATCCGCGAAGACATCGCCCACATGCCCGGCTATAACGTCGAGCGCGCTCGCACCATGAGCGATGCCGAGGTCGAAGCACTCCTCGATGCCACCGATGGCGTCATCAAACTCGAAAATATGGAACATGCTGACGACATTATGCTCGAGCTGGCTGGCGTGTGCCCGCGCGATCGCGTGACGGTCGGCGGCATTGTCGATACGCGCAATCCGCAGAAGCCGCTTAGCACAAACGTGCAAGTGACCGGACGCACGTTCGAGGGCAAGATTTCGACGCACACCTTCACACTCGGCGACGAAACTAGCATGGCAGCCAACGTCTGCGGACCGGCATTTGGCTACCTTAAAGCAGCCGTCGCCCTGCACCGACGCGGCTGGTATGGACTGCACACCGCTGCCGATATTATGCCGCGATTCGCCCGCTAGAACCCTGCAAACACTGCGGCCAAGCACCCGCAACGACTGCACGATCTAAGCTGGTGTCGATCGCCTACGGCTTGACAATGACTGGCGTTCCCACCTCTACTTGCTCGAATAACGCCGCCACGTCGGCATTGCGCATGCGAACGCAACCGTGGGAGACAGGTTGTCCGATCAAGCTTTCATTCGGCGTGCCGTGGAAGCCAATGGAGTCGGTTCCGTCCGTCCAAAATCCGATCCAGCGCCGCCCGAGCGGATTGCCATCGCCTGGTGGGACGACTTCGCCCGTCCAGGGGTGCTCCCATGCTGGATCGACGAGCATCTGGCGCACCTCAAATTCGCCGGTCGGTGTTTCCCAGCCGTCCTTGCCGATTGCGATTGGATAACTCGCCTCCAATTCTTCGTGGCGGTAAAGATACACCCGACGATCGCTCAGGCGAATCACTAGGTGCACTGCCGGCGTGACCGCCGGGAGATATGCATCCGGTTCGCGCAAACCCGGCAGCGATAGGTCCTGCAACCAGTCGGCTGCTGTTGCTACCTCAATGTCCGCGATCGGTCCCGGTGTTGCAGCAAAGGCAGGCAATGACATTCCCAGGAAGGCGATCGCGCCGGTCAACCCGCATCTGCACAGCATGGCATCGATTTTCATAGCCTTATCCATACAACCTTATCTCAATTGACATAGACATTCCGTCAGGCATTTAGGGTCGCGAGCGCCAGCATTTTTCCCAATAACAATACAAAAATCCCTCAACAAATTGCCTTAACAAATTGCCACGCGAACTGACATCGAAGCGAGAACAAAAAACACTTAAAAGGGGCAACGCCTGCTGCGCTGCCCCTCTGGCTCACAGCACAGGGCAGCGAGCGATCGCGACGAAATTAACAATTACCAGAGCGCGCGCACGGGTTCGGGAGCAGCAGCCGGTGCCGGTTCGACGACCGTAGGGGTAGGCTCAAACGTCTCAACAGTTGGGCTCGTCGACCAGAGCTCGGCGTAGAGAGCTTCGCGGCTGGCGAGGTACAAGGCATTTGCCTCTTCATATGTAATCGCCACCACGTCCGTGCCGGTTTCGTCGCTGTAAACTGCTTCAAAAGAGCAGTAGTAGCGCTCGCCTGGAATCACAGCGCTGGGGCTTTCGGTATAGAAAAGTTCGTAAGTCTCGTTGTGGCTGCGCGCAACCACCACCATGTAACCCGGCAGTATCGACGCCTTCTCGACCTTTACGATCGTGCAACGACCGCCGTCAAAATTAGCACCGTCGAAACGTGCTGCGAGCAACATCGAGTTGCTCATAACCGGCTCGCCCACAGCGGGGGCACCCGCTAGGCTCAGGCTAACAGCTAGCGCAGAGCCGGCAATAGCGGCAATAGATTTCAGCATGTTCTGCAATCCTCCTAGGAGTTGAGTTTCCGATCGTCGATTTAAACTCGGTCCACTTAAACATCGGTCAACAACCTGCCACCTTCAAGTCCTCAGAATGTCGTGTAAAATCGTCGATCGCCACCGAACATGCGGAAATCATGACGTTTTTGCTCGATTCTGAATTGGATTCATCAGAATACTAGCATTATTATTTGACTGAGGGAACCCACGATCCCTATTTCATCGTCTGTAACTCTTCAAAAAACCTTCAAAAAATGAGCTCGGATTCGGGTCGGGCAGTTCGACCGCGATGATGAGGGGCAGGGGAGTGAGATCCCCCTTTTCCGATCGCTTCCGCTCGCAACGCCGACATGAGTATCCACTCAAGCGCAATTCGGAGAAAGGGTATCACCGGAGGCGGTTCTGGTTGCGTGTCGTCGCAACCGTTCGCAACTCTCGGGCTCATTCACTAGAAAAGCTCATTCACTAAGAAATCCTTAAAGTTTCTTGAGGATATTGCTGGTGGCAGACGAACAGCCTTTCCAAAGGTTGAGACTGCTCGCTCCTCGGTCTCGGGGGTTCCTAACTTGTCAGCATCCACACCTGCCTGCTTGCCATCCGAGCAGGCAATTTGCCTAGGAGCCCAGCCGCACGCGAATCGGACCGATTCGACTTGGCGGCCAGAAACGGAATACCGCCCGTCCGAGCGCATGGTCTGCTGGTAAGAATCCCCAAATATGGGAGTCGCGGCTATTATTGCGGTTATCGCCCATGACAAACAAGCTTTCCGGGGGCACGACAACCGGTCCGAGCGGATAAGCAGGAGGCTCGGCAATGTAGGCAGATTCGTCTAGCGGGCGACCGTCCAAGAAAACCCTGCCGTTGCGGACGCGCAGGCGATCGCCCTCGATGGCAACTACGCGCTTGATAAAAGCTTGGTCGCTTTCATACCCCTGTTGCTGTAAGAGTGGCGGGGGGGTAAACACGACGATCTCTCCCCGGCGCGGCGGTCGGAAGCGGTAAGAAACTTTCTCGATCACCAGGCGATCGCCAACTTCCAAGGTTGGCAACATCGATTCGGATGGAATGAAGCGCGGCTCGGCAATAAAGGTGCGGATTAACAACGCCAGCACTAAAGCGATCGCGAGCGTCTGAATGTTTTCGCGGAGTGCCCCGCGCGGGGATTTTGGAGCGGGTGGCGGGCCTTCAGATGGGCGATCCTTGGCAGTCATGCGAGTGCGAAACCGGAGAGAAACGCGGAAAGTCGTGCAGGTCGGTGCGCGCAAGCGTCGGCAGGCTTTGAGGTGGATTCCAGTTTAGTTGGATGCCAGCTTAAGCAGATGCCGGCGAGCGGCTGACAATGCCCGACCATTGTACGGCTTTCTTGCGAGTACGCCGATAGGAGAAAAAGCGCTCCGGTTCCTGGTAAGTACAGTGGGGTGCAATGGCAATCCGCTCGGGCGGCAGCCCGAGTTGTAGTAGCTGCAAGGCATTAATGCGCCGTACGTCGAGGCGGGCTTTGTTGGGCTGCGAGTCCGGTAAGACGGGCGGGTCTGGGAGCGCGCGCAGCACGGTTAGCAGGGCAGCCGTCGCACTAGATAACTCTGGAAAGAGACTCGCGCCAACTTCGGCGGCAACGGATGTATCGACCTGATAAACTGCCCCCGCGATTGCCGGACCCATGGCCACCCGCAGGTCATCGAGACGGCTGCCTGCAGCAAGGAAGCGCGCGATCGCGCACGGAAGGATGCGTCGAGCCGTTCCGCGCCATCCAGCGTGCACGGCAGCCGCGCGCCCGGAATTAATATCCGTCACGAGTGCCGGCGTACAATCGGCACTTGCCGTCCACATCGATTGCTGTGGGCGATCGCTCAGCGTGCCATCGGCAGCAGGTAATGCATCAGCGCCAGTTGACTCGTTCGGACGTACCCCAATTTCTGTAGGAGTCAGAATGCTATTGCCGTGAACCTGACGCGTGTGATACGCCGGAACCCCCGGATGTAGCAGGGCTGCGAGAGAGGCAGGCGAGCGACCTTCGGCGTGATGGGTGAAGAACCCGTGATCGAATCCGTCCAGCAAACTGCAGGTCAGGTATGGCACATCTGCAACCTCGCGCCAGTACCAGCGGATATCGAGAGCGGCGGGGGTGGAAATGGCAGTGGGAAGGACCACGGGAACTCCTGAAGTTGCCTGGAGGACTGCGGTTGCTGACATGGTAGTCTACAGCGGTGGCAAGCGGTAGGAGCGCGTGCGGGATATCAGCGTCGGGGATGCAGATCGATTGGAGCCCTTGAGAGCGACTTCTGGAACGTCGCTCGAGGGTTTTGCCGGGGCATCAGTCGAGGTGCTGTTCGGTGGCGACGAGCGCCTTCGATTGTATCGATACGGAACAGTCGCTTCGACCAATCGAACGCTATGGGCTTTGCTGGATGCAGGAGAGTCACTCCCGGCGGCTGTTGTCGCCACCGCTCAAACTGCTGGACGCGGACAGCGCGGGCGGACCTGGCACTCGCACCCCGGCGGGCTGTATCTATCGGTTGCGATTGCCCCGCAATTGCCCCTCCGCGAGCGCTTCATGCTGACTGCAAGCAGTGCTTGGGGGATCGCGTCGGCATTGCGCGATCTCGGCATACCCGCCACGATCAAGTGGCCGAACGACCTGGTGCTCGACGGGCGCAAACTCGGCGGCATTCTTTGCGAAACGCGCGTTCGCACCGACACGATCGCCGTGGCAGTTATCGGCGTCGGTGTTAACTGGTGCAACCCAACGCCGGCCACGGGGATCGATCTCAGCTCGTACCTTGCCGGTTGCGGCAGTCGGGCGGTTGCCTCCCTCGACGATCTAACTCATCTGACCGGCGCGGGCGTGCTAGCAGGTTGGGCCCGCTACAGTGAGGTCGGACTAGAAATCGCACTTGCCGACTATACGCAACTGTGCAGCAGCCTCGGTCGCTCGACCGTCGTGGACGGTCGCATCGGCAAGGTCGTCGGCGTAATGCCAACGGGAGAACTCCGCATCCAATATGGTGATGGGACGAGTCATTGCCTAAAGGAAGTACGGCGATCGCCCGGTACAATCGGTCTCGGTTACGATTAACACAGCTAGCCGGGTTATAATCCTCCGCGCTCATGCGTCTGGTGGTCGGCAGCAGAATACCGGCCGGACGGTCGCTCGGGTTCGTTCGTATGTCAATCGCCATCCCTACAAGAGCTTTTGCAGACAAGGCAGTTATGACTTCGCAACCTTTGCATTGGTCCGCGTCGGTCCCGGCCCGCCGTTGGTTCTTGCGCAGCTTCATTTGGCTCGGCGGGGCCGGTCTCGGTCTCCTCAGCGACAGTGTCGGGATCGCTCAATCTGCTCTAGCACCAGCCTCGAGTGCAACCGAGGCGTTCCAGACTGCCGTTGTAGTTTCGACGCCAGCCCCCGAGTCATTGCTGCCCGATATCAGACCGGCGATCGCCACGGTCGGAACCTCCGCAAGCGACTTGCACGGAACGTCTGGCTGGGCGATCGCGCAGTCATTGCCCGTGACGAATAGCGACGAAGTATCGCTGCCGGACCTGCCGCCATTGGTTCCAGCTGAGCAAAAGGGCGCTGTTGCAGTCGAGCGAGATGCAACGCAGGAGGACTCGAACAGCGCGATTGCCTCGCCGCCCCTACCCGCCGACGCCCCCGAGGTGACCGCAACGGTCGAAGTAACCGTACAGATTCCCAATGCCGTCAGTTTGCCACCATTGGAGCCGATTGCACCGCCGCGCCATTCCTTACCCGCACAATACGAAACGCTTAGGCAGCCACCCGCAACAACCGTAGCCGATGCCCCGGCTGCCGAGGACGGCAAAAACCGCCTTGTCGATCCGGTTCCCTACAGCATCGGCACTACAACTGCCTCTGCACCGACCGTGCGCTTGCGCAATCGCACCACCGGTTGTGAAACCGTCGTCCAGGGAGAAGAGGTAACCCTCAGCTGCGACCCAACCCGCGCGGGCGCATCGGGATTCTCCCCGGAATTGCCACCGCCCCCGGCGTTGCCATCGATCGCCGACCTCGGGCCGGCTGCATCGGGCACTGCAATTGCTAACGTACCCTTACCGGAAGCAATTGCCTTGCCGTCGGACTTGCCGCCGCCGCCCCATGTTGCTGCCGAACTCGAAGCACTGCAATTGCCCGGCAACGGGGATACGGAACTACTGTTTCCTCTGCTGACAGCGGGGTCGCTGAGCTCTAGTTATGGCTGGCGCATTCACCCGATTTTCCATGTGCGCCACTTCCATACCGGTGCGGACTTGGCTGCGCCCTTCGGTACGCCCGTGGTTGCGGCCTACTCCGGTCGCGTAGAGACAGCTGCCGTCAACTCTGGATACGGTTTGCTGGTAACGTTGCGTCATGCCGACAATGCTCAGGAGTCGCGTTACGGGCACCTCAGCTCGGCTTACGTGCGACCAGGCGAATGGGTCGAGCAAGGGCAAGTAATCGGCCGCGTGGGCAGCTCTGGGAATTCTACCGGACCGCACCTGCATTTTGAGTGGCGCATTCGCAAAGACGGACGTTGGGTGGCGGTCGATCCGGGCGCACAGTTGCTGGCTGCCGCTCGGGGGATCTTCATCGATCCGTTGGCGCTGCCCGAGCCGCGATTGCTGGTTGCAAGCGACCTCGTGACAGGTGCTAGCCAAACCATCAAACTCGATAGTGCTCGCACCTCTTGGCTGCAAGTTCCCGATATCAATTCCCTGCGGTTGCAGCTCGAGGCATCGGTTAACCGTCTCTACCACCGTGCTGCCCTGCGCCCGCGCTTGGTCAGCCCGGACCTATCTTTACCCAACGCGATCGCAGCTGCCTTGCCCTGGAACATAGCGCGGCCAGTTTTCCCGCCTCCCGAGGACGTGTCGGCATTCTGGCGCGCGGTAGCAGCCATTACCGATTTGTTCGAGCGCATTCCAGCGATCGCCCTAGAGCCGCAGCGGGTTGAAACCGAGACCTCGCTGCCCAACGCGATTGCTTCGCCGCTTCCAGAACCGCCGAGCGGGCGCTGGGTTGCTGCCGATGACGTCGATCTCAATGCCGATGCCTTGAGGGATGACGCCCTCGACCTAAACTTCCAGTTGCAGCCCCACGAGCGCGCGCGCGCGACTGCCTGGCAACTGGAACCGGAGCGCCTACTCGACCGACCCGTTCTCGACTGAAGCGATCGCCGCCTTCCGATACTTTTTTCCCTTGAGGCTCTTTGGGTACCTGCTTCAGGCACAGCTTTGTCGGTGTGGCTGAAGCAGAGAACTGACGACTTGTATGCGGTTAAGCACCGCGGCTTCTCCCAGTCGACATTTGGGGGATTATTTCGGGACGCGTGGCAAGAGGATGTCTGGCGACGCGAAGCAGAAAATTGTGAAAGGTGTCCTATCTTCGCGCAGAGCCTGGATACAACAAAGTATTTGGCGGTAAAGTCTTAGCGGGTCAAGAGCTCGATAGCAACGAGGGCGATCGCTTGCGATTTTTGGGCGTCGATTTAGGGTGGAGTACCGGCCCGACGGGGTTGTGCTGCCTGGGCTGGGAGAACGATCGCCTGCAGCTACTCGCTCTCGAGCGCTTGAGCGCCCTGGATGACATCCTCGACTGGTGCGATCGCTACACCACCCCCGACTTGCCGGCAGGCATCGCCGTCGACGCGCCGACAATTATTCCTAACGCTACAGGCATGCGCGTGCCCGATCGCCTCGCGCACAAGTTCTTCAGCCGCTATCATGCCGGTTGCTACCCGGCGAATCTCGGCCGGTCGTTTGCCGCGCGCACGATCGCCTTCGGTACGAGTTTGGAAGCCCAAGGCTTCGTCCATGCCGACGCGATCGCGCCGCGCCGCCCACAACGCTTCCAAATTGAAGTGTTTCCCCACGCGGCGACCGTGCAATTATTTCGGCTCGATCGCATTTGCAAATATAAGAGGGGCCGCCTCAGCGATCGCAAGCGCGAACTCGCGCGCCTGCGCGGATACATCGCCGACGTGCTGCCAGTCCTCGAGCTACCATTGGACTTCGCCAGCTCGCCAGTCGCGTTGCCGGATGACTTCGCCGACCTGACTGGAGCTGCTCTGAAAGCCAGTGAAGATCGCCTGGATGCAGTCATCTGCGCTTACGTTGCCGCCCACTGGTGGTGGTGGGGAAGGGCTCGGACCCAGGTGCTCGGCGACATCAAGAGCGGTTATATAGTGGTGCCCCTGGCCAGCGATCGCGCTACTGACGAGCCCAGACAAGCTGATGCGGCGGCCGTTCCTTAGTCGCACGATCGCTGCAGGATACTATCGCGTGCCGACTAAGACCGATTGCGGAAGCGACTTCCGCAAGCGATCGCCATAGAGTGAGAGAGCATTCCCACCGAGCAATCGCGCCAGATGGTCGCGATCGTAATCGGCACAAGTTGCTGCATCTTTCACTGAATCGGTCAGCACGCCATCCCAATGACCGTAGTCGCCGGAGAAACACGGAATGCGCTTGCCCGTCTCGCCCATGGCATAAGCCATGTACGACGGACCCGGATCGTCGGATTCAAACGAGGCAAAAACTTGTCCGCGTTCGAAGTAATCCATCGGATCGCGATGGCGCAAGTCGGAGTGCTCGAAGAGACTGGCGTCGTCAATTTTGGTCGGGTCGTGCTGCGCGCTCCACATCAAATCGAAGAGGTTGCGCGCTTTCGAGATGATGTTAATTTGGTCCTTCCCGCCTTTTTCCTGAATCATCAGCTTCGTGAATTCCATCAGCGACGGACGATACGGATGCTGAGGATCGAAGTCGCGAATGCGCTTTTCCCAATGTTCGTGGAATGCATGGGCGAGGTCGGGAATCCAGCCGCAGCCCCCTTCTAGGAAGCCAACACGCAGCGTCGGAAACTGCTCGAAGGCACCATCAAACACCATGCGCGCGAGCGCGTGTTGCTGTTGGTTGCGCTGCACGAAAACATGCGTGAGCACAAAAGTTTCCGTATGGTCGGAAATACCGCCCATCATGTACGAACCCGGTCCGCCGTGGATGGCGAGCGCGATGTCGAGATCGACAGCAGCCTGCAGGATCGGACGGAAGTCTGGATGCGAAATCGCTTTACAGGTGCGAATTTCTGGGAAGGCGTCGGGCGCGCTCGGATGAGGCACGGGCAGGTTAGGCGCAACGGCAACGCTAATGGTCCCCAACTCTTCAACACAGCGGTGCATTTCTTTGACGGCTTCGTCTACATCCTGAAGCGGAAGAACTCCGACCGGCTTGAGGCGATCGCCGTACGGGCGGCAGTCGTCAGTGATGTAGTCGTTATAGGCACGACATAGGGCGATCCCTAAATCCTTATCGAGGATGCTAGAGAAAATCAGATTCAGCGTTCCGTAAATGACATGAACGTCAATCCCTTCGCGATCCATGTGCTCGATGCGAATCCTATTGAACATCGCGCCTAGCGTGGTTTCCGGGTGCAAATTGCGAAAGCCACCTTTGCCCAATCCTTGCGGTTGTGGGAACATTCGCATGTAATCGTAAGCGCCAGTTGCGGGGTTCCAATCGCGAATCTGGGCGCGCTGGTCGCCGAGGCTATCGACAACGAGCCCGACGCGATCGCGATACTCGGGCGCAATATAGTCGCGCAGAATCAGCGGATTTTCGAGCTTGTGGGCATCAGCGTCAATAACAAGAAGATCTTGATACATGGGAGCTCCTCAAAAGCAGAAAAGAGTAATGAGTCAACAATGCAAGAACAAGCGCAGGAAAACCCATTTGATCTGAGTTCAGTAGATACTCGATGCTCGACAGCGCGACCATTGGGTGCAACGAGCCTGGAACGCGTTCGTCGACAACGCAAGCGAGCTTATAGCCGTTACGGGATTCGCCAAACCTTCTGGTTTTAACTCAAATAAAACCGGTTTAGGTACTCTGAAATGCCATGCCATCAAAGTCCGCTGGCATGGCAATCCATGCATCGGACTCCAAGCACCTAATTCCTATCAGGATTGCTTGACAGGTCGCGTTCGAGCTTGCCAAAGTTGGCGCAAACCGAATAAATTCTCGAAGGACCAAGACATTGAAACGAGGATAACAATCCCCGGATACCTCCTAAAGGCCGGTTCGTTTTTCTCGAAGAGCGCATGCCCGCCAAGAGCAAGCACCTGAGTGAGAACACCACACAATAACGCGACTCTCCAGTCATAGAAGAGGAAAACAATTCCGGCAATAACAAGCAGGTTGACGATGTGGTGGAGCAGAATATTAATAGGATGCTGATGGCAGGCGACAAAATGAGCCTTTGCTGCTTGAAAGTAGCTCAATATCTTTCTCCTTAAAAGAACATGCAAGACTCATGCTTGCTGGTTAGCTCAAGGGTAGCACCAACATTAGCTGCAGGCGCGCGCCTTTCGTAAACTTTTCTTGCGAGCACGATCGCAAACATCAAAGGTCCGATAAAGTTCGCAAAGTCATGGAATCGCGGCCTTAAGGAAGGGTCAGAAGCTCGTTTCGCTCTATTATCGTTAGCGGGCTGTCAATGCGAGCGAGCGATCGCATTTTTTCGAGCGTTAGTCTATTGAGCGCTACTGCACTCGATTGAATCGATTAACCAAATACTTCAGATACAAATCTCCTCTTAAAATAGTCTCATAAACCTTCAGCAAAACTGCTTTTGAGTAGCTCAGAGACAAGCACCGGTTAACCGGATTGATTGCACGCGCCTTGTGAAGCCCTGTTGCTTGCTCGGCTGAGTTTCTCTTTTTGTAAATTCAGGACTGAATCGGGATGCATCCTGCACGGGGTTCGAAGCGGGATATGCCCCCGTTGGACTTTCAACGGACAGGGTGTGGAGCGGCTTGCTGTGAGTGTATTGAAGCGACTGTGGCACAATGATGTGATGTTTGCCCAGCTCCTCGAGACCGCTACCTATGACCGCTGCTTCCGTCTCAGCCCCGACCAATCTCCGCCGCCGCATCGTCTTCCCCTTCACGGCGATCGTCGGTCAGGAAGATATGAAGTTAGCCCTACTGCTCAACGCGATCGACCCAAAGATCGGCGGCGTTATGATTCTCGGCGATCGGGGTACGGGCAAATCCACCACCATCCGCGCGCTGGCCGACCTGCTGCCCGAGATCGAGATCGTTGCTGGAGATCCTTACAATAGCAGCGCTGACGATCCGGACCTCATGAGCGATGAGATCCGAGAGCAACTCGCACAATTGCCTGCCGGCGCAACCCTCGCGACTGCCAAGATAAAGGTGCCTATGGTGGACCTGCCGTTGGGGGCTACCGAGGATCGCGTCTGCGGCACCATCGACATTGAAAAAGCCCTTGCTGAGGGCGTCAAAGCTCTCGAGCCTGGGCTGCTCGCTCGCGCCAACCGCGGCATCCTCTATGTCGATGAAGTGAACCTCCTCGACGATCACCTCGTAGACGTTTTGCTCGATTCCGCCGCCAGTGGTTGGAATGTCGTCGAGCGCGAAGGAATTTCCGTCCGCCACCCGGCACGCTTCGTGCTGATCGGCTCCGGCAATCCGGAAGAAGGCGAACTGCGCCCCCAGCTGCTCGATCGCTTCGGCATGAGCGTGGAAGTTCGTACCGAGCGCGATCCCGAACTGCGGGTTCAGATCGTCGAACAGCGCTCCGAGTTCGACGCCGATCCTCAAGGCTTTGAGACCCGCTATCAAGAGCCCCAAGCGTTGCTGAGCGATCGCCTTGCTCTCGCCCAGCAACGCCTTCCCGACGTCAGTATCGAGTACGACATGCGGGTGCAAATTTCTCGCGTTTGTGCCGAGCTCGACGTTGACGGACTGCGCGGTGACATCGTCACCAACCGGGCTGCTAAAGCGATCGCGGCTTACGAGCAACGCGACGCGGTGACGGTTGATGATGTCCGGCGCGTCATGCCTTTATGTTTGCGCCATCGCCTGCGCAAGGATCCGTTAGAGACGATTGACTCTGGCTATAAAGTAGAGAAGGCTGTTGCCGAGGTGTTCGGATTGCAACTGCCTGCAGACTAATCGCCCGCAAAATAGTGAGTCGTCAGCACGCGATCGCATGACCACGACTACCTGCAATGGTGCACTTACCAAAGCGACGCCCGTCATCGAGTTGCGTGGAGTATCTAAATTCTTTGACAACAAGCCGATTCTCGACGAAGCCGACTTAGAAATTTACCCCGGCGACGCACTGGCTATTATCGGTCCCTCTGGAACGGGAAAGTCAACAATTTTGCGCGCGATCGCGGGCTTGATGCCGATCGACAGCGGCGAGATTTACGTCAACGGGAAGCTCCGCAAAGGCTTAATTGAAGAAAGCACCGACCCGCTTGCGATTAGCATGGTGTTCCAGCAAGCTGCCTTATTTGACTCGCTCACGGTAGCGGAAAACGTCGGTTTTGCCCTGTACCAGCACTCTCAGTTACCGCCCCAACGCATTCAAGAAATTGTCGATTACGCTTTGGAACTAGTCGGATTGCCAGGAGCTGGTCCGCTGATGCCTTCAGAGCTCTCAGGTGGGATGCGCAAGCGCGTTAGCTTCGCCCGCGCCGTTATGCACGATCCCGACAATCGCAATTCCGCCCCGTCGGTGGTGCTCTACGACGAGCCGACGGCCGGACTCGACCCCATTGCCTCAACCGTGATTGAAGATCTGGTTCGCTATCTTCAACGCGACGTATCCGCCTGCAGTACTTATGTTATGGTCAGTCACCAGGAGAGTACGATCCGTCGGACAGGCGATCGCATCTTGTTCCTTTATCAGGGCAAGTTTCAATGGTCGGGGTCCGTTAGCGAGCTGGACACAACGGACAATCCACTCGTGCGACAGTTCCTCAGTGCAAGCGTTCAAGGACCGATCAAAGTAGCTCCGGCCCGAAGAGTGTAAATGCAGGCAGATACGTTGCTCTAGTGCAGCATTCGAGCGATCTTGAGTCCGGTTGAGTGCGTTTAAACTACCGAATCCTAGATCCTATTGCGGGGAACCATCATGCGAGCGCGTACGCTGCGGGAAGGAGCTGTCGGACTCACCATGCTGATCGGACTGATCGCGATCGGCGGGTTGGTGGTGTGGGTCCGCGGAACGCGATTCGGCGTGCTGAGATACAACTTCACCGTCGAGTTCGATAACGCCAACCAACTCGTGGTTGGTGCACCGGTATACTATCGCGGCGTATCTGTTGGCAGGATCGACAGTATCGAGCCTCAGTCCGGCACCGTGGACGTTGAGGTGATCGTGACATCGAAAAGCCTGAGAATTCCGAGCGACGTGCTGATCCAGGCAAATCAGTCCGGGTTGATCGGGGAAACATCGGTCAATATCATTCCGCAAGCCGGGCTGTCAGAGGCACTGTCGGCGGATGCGACCGATCCCCTGGCTAAGGACTGCGATTCTACTCTCGTCGTGTGCGATGGCGATCGCGTGCAAGGTGAAGTTGGCGTGAGCATCGTGACACTGATCCTTACGGCAGAGGAAGCGTTGCGGGAGGTAGCAGTCGATACGCGAACGGTCGCAACCCAGATTTCCGAGCTCAGCAGCGAGCTGATCGAGCTGTCGGAAAAGGTGCAGGGCGAACTCGAACGGGCCGTCGATGCGGTTGAGGGAACGACTGGAGAGATGACAGAGCTCGTTCAGCAAGTCGGGGAGTTAGTCGAGAATACAAACGGTCTCGTAGCCGACAACCGCGATGATATCTCGCGCGCACTAGCCAACCTTGCCGACACCAGCGAGCAAGTTAACGCCGCAGTAGCCAGCGTAGCGCCCACCATCGAGCGCTTCGGTAATGAGTTATCAGAGTCAGACGTGGCGCAAATCGCGGAAGATTTGGAAATACTCGTCTCCAATGCGCGCGAGGCATCGGAGAACATCCGCGACGTGTCGCGGACGCTCAACGACCCCGAAAATGTCGTGCTCCTGCAGCAAACGCTGGATTCTGCGCGGGCGACGTTTGCCAACGCACAGAAGATTACAGCGGATTTAGACGAGCTGACCGGCAGCCCGGAGTTCCGCGATAACCTGCGCCGTTTAGTGGAAGGCTTGAGCGACTTGGTGTCTTCTGCCGGAGACTTGGAGCAGCACGTGGAAACGGCGCGCTTTCTGGGCGAAGCAGAAGCAATTGCCCGCGAGCTGGAACGACTGCAGCTCGAGCTGGTGGCTCGCGACCCGGCCGTCGAGTCCGCCGCCGATCGCGATTCAGATTCCACCATCGACCCCGCAATCGATCGATCCGAGCGATCCGAGCAATAGCTCCACCAGCAGTTACGGAGTATTGTTGCGGAGTGCAGCAGCACGATCGCTCGATGGCGCGCGGAGGCGTAGCATGGAGGATGCAGTAGAGCGACGCCGGGCGTGCTGGAGGTAACGGCAACCGCGACGCGCTCTCGACAGTCAAGTCAACTGCTCGGACACGGCACGCTGCGGGAGAACGTCAAGGCAATGCAGGAAAGCAACAAGCCCATGTGGCGCAAGCCCATTTTGATCGGCGGGCTCGGGTTATCGGCAGCGCTGTGGGCGTGGTCGAGCCTGCAAGACGCGCTTTGGCAAACCGGCGAATTTGGAGTGCTGAGCCTCGCAGCAGTGGGAACGGGGGCGTGGTGGTTGCAGCAGCAGTCGCGTCGCGTACCCACGCCAGCAGCAACGCCGGTCGATCGCGCGGCCCTCGAGCGCGAACTGGCCAGGGTGCGGGCGGCGATCGCCCAGTTGCAAGCCGAAGTTCCCCACGCCGATACTGCAGTGTGGGAAGGGCAGCTCGCGCAACTGCCGCAAACCCTGGAGCGACAGAAGCTACGCGTCGCAATTGCGGGCGGGGCGGGCACGGGGCGGGCACACCTCGCACAGGTGCTAGCTAACGAACCCATCAAGGCTGCGATCGACATTGCCGAGACCGCAACACCGCTGGTTGGTACCGACGATGACGCGGCAACGCGCGCGACTGTGCTGGCCGCGGATCTGGTGGTTTTCCTTATCCATGGCGATCTGACAGCATCTGAATGGGACTGCATGACGTTCCTGCGGGGCGAACGCCAGCGGGTCTTGCTTGCGCTCGATCGCCAAGATCGTTTTCTTCCAGAAGAGCGCGCTGCTATCTGGCAGCAGGTGCGCGATCGCGTCTGTCCGACCCTCGACGCTGCGGATCTGGTGGCGATTGCGTCCGCACCAGCACCGGTTAAGGTTCGCCGTCACGCCGATGACGGCACGGTGGGCGAGTGGCTGGAGCAGACCGCTCCCGATCTGATTGCCTTGCGCAATCGCCTGCAGCAGCTCGTCGCTACCGAGCAATCGCAGCTCGTCCTGGCGGCTGCGTGGCGGCAGGCACGGGCGATCGGTGCCGATATCAAGGCACAGCTTAATCGAGCGCGGCGCGAGCGCGCACTGCCCGTCATTCAGAACTATCAGTGGCTGAGTGCCGCTGCTGCCTTTGCCACGCCAGTGGCATCCTTAGATTTATTAGCAACGGCTGCAATCAACGCTCAGCTCGTTGCGGATCTGGGGGCGATGTATTGCCAGGATTTTTCGTGGCAGCAAGCTCAAACGGCTGCCGGAGCCCTTGGACGGCTGATGGCGCAACTCGGACTCGTGGAGCTGACGACCCAAGCAGTAGCCGGGCTGCTCAAGGGCAACGCATTGACCTATGCGGCAGGCGGTCTAGTGCAGGGCGTTAGCGCGGCTTACCTGACCCGACTGGCTGGGTTGAGTCTGATCGCTTACTTTGAGGAGCAAGAGTTACCGGCGGGTGGAGAACTGCAAGGCGATCGCCTTCAAAAACACCTCCAGGCGATCGGCGAGCAAACGCGCCGTGCAGCAATCTTCCAGGACTTCGTGCGCGGTGTTGCCCAGCAACTGCAGGCGAGAGCGGCAGCTCCAGCATCCTAGACCGCACCGACAAGCGCTGGCATCCGACCGATTAGGGCAAATGCGTACAGATTTCTTTGCTACGACCGAATTGGGGAATCAGCGATCTGGAGTGTTTGAACTTAGCTCTCAGTTCTCGTACCAACTCTAGGAAGCGCTGCGACAGATGGCAGATCCCGAACCAGTATTCCTTCGGATTGTTTGCCTCATCTTTCGTAGGTATTGTGCAAATTGGTATCAACCAGTCCAGATCGAGCCTCGCTTATTGCGAAAACCGAGCTGAGGTTCCGAGTCTATGTTTGCCCTAATCCGACCGATACCCAACTAGCATTTACCCCCCTCCCATGCAGTGGCAAAACCTTCTTCAACACCTCGGCGACTGGGAGGGTAGCTTCACCCGCCTCACACCACGGGGCGAACCGGTAGATGATACGCCGACCCTAGTCAGCCTGACCGGGCTGGACGACAACCGACGCATTCGCCAGACGATCGCGCGCTTCCCTGAGGGGGACGCGCCGGCACCGCAGGTGATTGAATACGGCTCGCTCAACCGCAACACGCTGGTATTTGAAGATGGGACGTTTTCGGTTGGCTCCAGCCAGTTTGGTCCCTTTAGCGAGTTCGGAGCGGAGATCGGATTTGTGGAGAGCGATCGCCGCTTGCGCCTGGTGTCGCTCTTCAATCGCGATAGCCACCTCAGTAGCATCACGCTGATTCGCGAACGGCGGCAGGACACGACGGCACCCGATCGCCCGCAAACGACTGTCGAGCAACTCGTGGGGACGTGGCAGGGGACAATAACAACGCTGTATCCGGACCTACGACCACGCGCGACGGCCGAGTCGCTGGTCACCGTGCGGCAGGTGGGCGATCGCCTGGAGTCCGTGCTGAAATCTGGGAGGTGGGAGTTGACGACGTCGGCGCGGATCGACGGCACGCGCCTGCTGTTCGATCGCGACGAGCCAACCGCTCAGGTGTTATTGCTGCCCGATGGGGCATCCTGCACGACCCCACTCGAGATCCGCAATCGTCAGGTTTTTTTTTGGAGGTTGGGTGGTTGTTCGCACCCGCCCGGCGGCGGCGCGCGATTCGCCGCTACGACGATCGCGGGACGTGGGTAGAGTTTGCGCTTATTGAAGAACGTAAGATTGCTCGAACGTAAGGCCGCTCGAACGCTACCGGGAAGGCTTCGAGGGGAGTGCGATATAGCTCTGCCTCAACTGAGTCCGAGCCGTTGCTCGGATCGCCGACGGTTCAGTGGTGGAATTTGACGGCAAGACCCTGCACGGATCTAGCCTGAATTATTCATGAACTCTTATGCGGAGATCCTATACCTTTTGCCGTAAAAGGCTTGCAGACTTTTTCGCTCAATGACAGTGCGTTTCTATACAAATAGATTGGAGCCTAGTCAGTGAAAGGGTTTGAAACTTCGTCAAAATCTTCGTGAATAATCCAGGCTAGCAACGACGAGCGCAGACCTATTCCAGAGCGAGATAACCCAGCGGCACTTCAGCAAGCTAAGGTACTTCTCTAGCTCCTACCCTCAGTGCCTCGTCCTGATGCGAGTACGAAATGAAAACCTCAATGTGCATCCCCAGCATCCGCCCCGTGTTCAATCCGGCAAATTGTACTGCTCCACGATGCGCTGGGCGTACTCCGGTACGTGATCTGCCAGCTTCTCCGGGTGGTTGCGTTTCACGTATAAATAATTGCGCGTGAAATGCGAGTCAATCGAAAAGCGCGCGTACTCCAACCCCTTCGGACCAATACGCTCGATAAATACACCCATCAACCGCGCCGCCCACATCGGCAACGTCACGCCCTTGTCATAAGCCGGAATGCTCTGCTGCACCGCCGCTCGGCGATCGCCCTGCGACCCGACCGGCTGCATCACCAACCGATCGGCAACCACCTCCAACATCTCCTTACCCGTGTCATTGCGCACCACGATCCACTGATACCCAAACGGCGCGCCCATATACCCGACCACCAAATCCGCCAGCGAATTCACGTAATCGAAACAACTCATACACGACGGCGCGAACACGTCCTTCAACTTGTTTGTCTTCAGTCCGAAGAACGGCACCATCTCCACCGACCCGTCCTCGTGCTTGAAGTGCACCCGAAAGTCTTGCATGAACTCGTAATGCACCACCGTCTCCGGCGATTGACTCGTCGTCTCCAAAAACTTCTGCAAACCCGCCCGCGTTACGTTATCCACGCACGGCGTCCCCAACACGTAAAGCTTCTCCAGCCCGAGCTTATCCTGCACCGCCCGCAGTGCCTGAATCTGGCACCCAACCCCAATCGCCAGCAACCGCTGCATCCCCGAGCGCTCCACCAGCTCCAACACCGACAAATTCGGCGACAGCGTCGGCTTATTCACCCGCGCCGCCAACACCTCCTCAGGCGTCTTGGCGATCGTCGGCTGCGGCTGAAAGCGATCGCCCGGCGCGCTTTGCACGCACACGACTCCTTCCACCAACCCGCGCTCCAACATCTCGCAGGCGATCGCGCTGACAATCCCCGTCCACTGCGCCCCCGCGATCGGCTCGCGCTTGCGCGCCGCGATCATCTCCTGATGCACCCCAAAATAAACGTCATCCGGCGCATCCAAGTCCCGACTGCGCCCGTGCGCGACCTCTTCCAGCTCCGCCACCTGTTGATTGAGGAACGCACAGGCATCCTTCACGTAATGCACGAAATAGGTATCGCACAACCCGCACTCGCTGCAGAGTTCCTTCGCAGGACGAGGGCTCCCGGGGCGGAGTGCGCGGGCCTTGTGGTGAGTCGGCGCAGCTGTCATGGGCGTTTGTAAACCGAAGTTAATATCGATTTCTCACGGTAAAGCAAGCCCCAGTCCCTCCGCTAGCGTGGGTAAACAAATGTGACGCGATCGCCGTCATCCTAAATTCCACCCGGCGCGATCGTCCCACCGCCATCCCAGCCCACCCATGCCTCCCAATCTCACCGACGCGATCGTCACCGCCGCCGAAATGCGCCAAATCGAACAGCGCCTGTTCGATGCCGGTCTGCCCGTCGCCGCCCTGATGGAAAAAGTCGCCGGTCGCATCGCCGCCCGCATCCAAACCCTCTATCCGCGCTCGCGCTATCCTCGCATCGGTATCCTCATCGGTCCCGGTCACAACGGCGGCGACGCCCTCGTTATCGCCCGCGAACTCCACCACAGTGGCTACCGAGTCGCCCTCTGGCAGGCAACCGACAAACTCAAAGACCTGCCCACCGCCCACCTCCGCTACGCCGATCGTCTCGGCATCCCCATCCACCGCACCATCACCCCGCTCCAAGCCAGCGATCTGATCGTTGACGGACTCTTCGGCTTCGGTCTGGAGCGCGCGATCGCGGGCAACCTTGCCGACAGCATCGCCCAAATCAACGCCTGGCAAATTCCCATTGCTAGCATCGACCTGCCCTCCGGCATCCACACCGACACCGGCGCGACAATGGGCATCGCCGTCCGCGCCACCCACACCCTCTGCCTCGGCTTGTGGAAACGCACCTGTTTCCAAGACCGTGCCCTCGCTGCACTCGGTACGACCGAACTCATCGACTTCGACATCCCACCCGCCGACATCCACGCTATCCTCGGCAACCCGCCCCCTGTCCGCATCCTCACCAACACGATCGCCCGCCAGCACTTGCCTATCCCTCGCGAGCCCACGACACACAAATACCGGCAAGGCTACCTTCTCGCAATCGGCGGCTCCCAGCGCTATCCCGGCAGTATCCACCTTACTGCTCTCGGCGCGCGCGCCAGCGGCGTCGGCATGCTGGCGATCGCGACCCCCGAGGCAGTCGTTCCCGGATTGATCGCCCGTCTCCCCGAAGCCCTTGCCCTGTCCTGCCCTCCCACCAACACCGGCGCGATCGCTGCCCTCCCCAACCACGCCGACCTCACCCGCACCACAGCGATCGCCTGCGGTCCCGGCATCACCCTCGACGCCGGACCCCTCCTCGATGTGGTGCTCGACCTCCCTCAACCCCTCGTCCTCGACGCCGACGCCCTCACTCTCCTCGCCCAACGCGACGCAGTTGCGACCCTACAGCAGCGCCGCGCTCCCACTGTCCTCACACCCCACGCGGGTGAGTTCCAGCGCCTTTTCCCGAAACTCCCAGACCCCAACGGCGATCGCCTTGCGGCCGTCCGAGCCGCCGCCGAAGTCTCCAACGCGATCGTCCTTCTCAAAGGAGCGCGCACTGCGATCGCGCATCCCAACGGCAACACCTGGGTCGTTCCTATTAGTACCCCCGCGCTCGCTCGTGGCGGCAGCGGCGACGTCCTCGCCGGACTGCTCGGCGGCCTCGTCGCCCAGCTACCCGGTAGCAATCTCCACACCCTATCCGCCACTGCCGCAACCTGGCATGCCCGAGCGGGGGTTATTGCGGCACGAGAGCACACCGAACTCGGTGTCGATGCCTTCACCCTGACCCAATATCTCACTCGGGCTGCTATGCAGATTACACGCGATCCCTAGGACCGTAACCCGCAGTTCGGTGCTTGCCGGACCCAAAGTTTTCCCTAGGTTAAGATCGGGACACGGACGGCTCGCGATCGAAAACGGAACCATGATGCATGGCATTTACACCCAATCAAGCTATGCGTGGCGAGCGGGATTCGGTCGCTAGCTATACGCGGTCCCCGACCTTACGACAGCACTGAAACCGCTATGAATTCGCCCATTCAGGCAGTCCAAGCTCCTTATTACGGCGACGCCATGCGTACGCCGCCGCCGCCAGATTTGCCCTCGCTGCTGCTCAAAGAACGCATCATCTATCTCGGGCTGCCACTGGTCTCCCCGGATGAATATAAAGAGCAAATGGGCATAGACGTGACCGAATTGATTGTCGCGCAGCTGCTTTACTTGCAATTTGAAGACCGCGAAAAGCCCATTTTTATGTACATCAATTCCACCGGGACCTCTTGGTACGGTGGCGAGGCGATCGGCTTTGAGACAGAAGCCTTTGCCATCTGCGACACCATCAACTACATCCAACCGCCCGTGCACACCATTTGTATTGGGCAAGCCATGGGAACTGCCGCGATGATTCTTTCTTCCGGCACCAAAGGTTATCGTGCTAGCCTTCCTCATGCGACGATCATCTTGCACCAGCCGCGTCAGGGCGCACAAGGTCAAGCAACCGATATCCAAATCCGCGCGAAAGAAGTCCTGGCAAATAAGCAGATGACCCTGGAGATCCTCGCCCGCAATACCGGTCAGTTATCCGAACGCCTTGCAAAGGATTCCGATCGCATGCTGTACATGACCCCGCAAGAAGCACTGGAGTACGGCTTGATCGATCGCGTACTGACCAGCTCCAAGGAACTTCCCAGTAAGGTCGCCGTTCCGAATTGATGACGCGGACGCAATTGACTGTTGAGGCAAATCACACGCGCTGGGGTGCCTAAATCCAGCGTCGACCATCATTCTTCGTTCTGCCTGAAAGGACCATTACAACCATGCCTATTGGTGTTCCCCGCGTTCCCTACCGCTTGCCCGGCCAGCCCTATTCGGACTGGGTCAATATTTACGATCGCCTTTACCGCGAACGAATTATTTTCATCGGGCGCGGCATTAACGACAGCCTGGCCAATCAGGTGGTTGCCGTCATGCTCTACCTTGATTCGGAAGACCCCGGCAAGCCAATCTACCTGTACATCAACTCCCCGGGCGGTTCTGTCACGGCGGGCATGGCCATCTACGACACCATGCAACACATCAAGTCAGAAGTCGTCACGATCTGTGTCGGTACGGCAGCCTCAATGGGAGCGTTCTTACTCGCAGCTGGCACACCTGGCAAACGCCTGGCTCTTCCGCACTCGCGGATCATGATCCACCAACCAATGGGTGGGGTACAGGGCAGCAGACAAGCTTCGGACATCGAAATCGAGGCCCGCGAAATTCTTCGCATTCGTCAACAGCTCAACGAGCTGCTAGGCCATCACACTGGAAAGCCCGTGGAGAAAATTGCCAAGGACACCGATCGCGACTACTTCATGTCTGCTGAAGAAGCACGGGAGTACGGATTGATCGATCGCGTGATCGAAGATCGCATGGCGGCTTAAAAGAACGCAACCGCACCGTCTGTAACGCACCGATCGTTGCAGACGGCAGTCTTTCTTTAAGCACTGGAATGACACGACGTAATTGACATGAACTTCACTCCAGACACCAGTGACGGTCTGCCCAAAAGCTTCAACGGCGAGTAAAGTCCATAGGGTATTTTCATTTCCTATACTGACAGCAAGATACGAGCTAATCAAAAAAAACTCTGCATATTGCGTGTCCTGGGAGAAGCGATGTCGAAGCGGAAGCTACGGATGAGTGTTGAGGAGTGCTATCGCGTGCTAGAGCTGAGTGTCGGTGCCGACTCAGAACAAGTAAAAGCCTCCTACCGACGTCTGGCCCGCCAGTATCATCCCGATATCAACCCCAGACAAGATGCCCTTGCGCATTTCATCACTCTGACCGATGCCTACAAATTTTTGATGAAATGTGTCGGCTCGCGACCGCCTGCCACTAAGTACGACCGCACCGCACCGCGCGCTGGTGCAACTAGTCAGGGACGCGTCCGCGTTGAACGCGAAGCCCCAACCGAACCAGCCTCGACAGCTACATCACCAGCCGCACCACATCAGGGCAACTCCACAACATCACAGCCACTCTCCGACCTCGATCGCCATCTCAAACGGCAGTCCTATCAGCAACTTCATGTCTTGCTAAAAGAGCAACGGTTCATCCGGGCTATCACCTTAGTTGAAAGCCTAGCCCGTCGCCTACCTGAAGACCGGGAAGTTCGCCAGTGGCAAGCGATCGCCTACCACTTGCACGGTCGAGATTTGGCCGCCTCGCACCAGACCGATAAGGCCCGCATTTATCTAAAAAAAGCGTTGCAATCCGACCCGCACAACCGGTTGCTTTGGACCGAAGTCGAACAAGATTTTCGCTTCTTGGAAGAGCAGATTTGAGGTATCGGAGTCGCCTGCTGACTGGACTGCCTACCGGCAGAACGTCCCGAGCAGATCCGCAGTAATACTTAGACGCTACCCGCGCTCGTCTTCCTCTCTTTAGCTAACTTCCTTTTTCTCATCCTCAAAGAGTACAGCATGTCCGGCTTTTGTCGAACGTAGCTTGTACGTTAGCAGTTGGACAATATCAGAGAGACGAAGTCGAGCATACAGGGATCGACCGGATGTCGTTTATACGCTCCACAGGTCTTGGATTTGAGGAACTCAGACCCTGATGTCAAGACTGCGAGCTATTTCGAGAGCAGCGGAAGAACGGGAGCTGACGGAGAATGGTTCGGGTAGTTTGATGAGTATCTCAAACAAGCTGGAAGCAGGCGCAAGGCGGCAACGCTAGGTCTTTTTATATCTGCAAGTGAACCTCGGGCAGGGAAAACTAACTGACTTTATGAAAAATATTTATTCTAAAAAAGGAAGTTAATAAAATGAGAATAGCTGCTAGTAGAACCATAACTTCCCCCGATCGGAAACGGTGTGGTTGGAAAGGCTGCATGCCAGTCATGAAACCGACCATTGCTACCCTCGCCGAATCGGCGTGTGACAGGTGCTTCGTATGCTGGAGGCAAATGTACGAGGAATTGTCGTGGATCTCGTTCTCTGCCATCAAACAGCTGATTTCGACACCTTGGGAGCTGCTGTCGGACTGACACGACTCAAGCCCGGCGCGCGCCTCATTCTCACCGGCGGGACTCATCCAGGTGTGAAGGAATTCTTAGCCTTCTATCGCGACAAACTGGCTGTCAGCGAACGACGCAGCATCCATCCCGACCGCATCCGCACCCTCGCTGCCGTTGATGCCCAGACCCGCGATCGCTTCGGTCCCGTTGCCGAGTGGTTCGACCTGCCAAACCTCAGCGCCGTGGAAGTCTACGACCACCACCTCGACGTCACTAGCGATCTGCCTGCCACGCTCCGTGTCGTCGAACCCGTCGGCGCCACCGCCACCCTGATCGCCGAACGCCTGCGCGCCCAGAACATCCTACCAACGCCAGTCGAAGCAACGGCTATGGCCTTGGGCATCCACGCAGATACTGGCTCCCTGACCTTCGAGCAAACCACTCTCCGCGACGCCCGTTCCCTTACCTGGTTGCTGGAGCAAGGGGCTAGCATCAGCGCGATCGCCGCGTTCCTGCAGCCCGCCCTCTCGCCACCTTTGCAACAGTTGCTTGCCACGGCACTCAAAACTCTACAAACCGACGCAGTTGCCGGACGCCAGCTGGCTTGGGTATTGCTAGCAGGTGACGCCTTCATTCCCGGGCTCTCCCGCGTTGCCGAACAGCTTTTCGATCTCACCGAAAGTGACGCTTTGCTGCTGGGCTATCGCTACCGGCGCGGCGATCGCAACAAGCTGATCCTGATCGGGCGATCGCGCCGCGACGCTGCCGACATGGGCGCGCTCCTGACCGGCTTCGGTGGCGGCGGTCATCCCCAGGCGGCCTCGGCCACGCTCTCCGACATCGCTCCGCAGACTACCTTCGACGACGCGCTCTCCCAGTTGCACGCGCTCGTCCCACACCCGCCCACTGCTCGCGAGCTGATGTCTGCTCCCGTCCGCACGATCCGTCCGGAAACCCCCATTGCTGATGCCCAGAGAATTCTGCTGCGCTACGGTCACTCGGGTCTATCCGTCGTCGATGCTAGCGATCGCCTCGTCGGTATCATCTCCCGCCGCGACCTCGACCTCGCGCTGCACCACGGCTTCGAACACGCACCCGTTAAAGGCTACATGAGCCGCAACCTCAAGACGATCGCCCCAGACGTGCCGCTGCCGGAAATCGAATCCTTGATGGTTACCTACGACATCGGACGGCTGCCAGTCCTGAACAGAGGCGAACTTGTCGGCATCGTCACTCGTACGGACGTCCTGCGCCAACGCCAGCACGACCGCGCCGTCGGTAGTCCAGCTCGACAGTCTCCAACCAACGCCTGCCTGCTGCCGAACCTCTGCGATCGCCTGGCACCGAAACTGTGGGACATGCTGCAAGGGGCTGCAACCGCTGCCAGCGATCGCGGCTGGCACCTGTATCTTGTCGGCGGAGCCGTCCGCGACGTCTTGCTTGCCGAGGACGGTCGACCGCTGCAGCTCGAAGATATCGATCTCGTCGTCGACGGTTTTCACAACGCGGCTACCGTCGGTGCGGGAGTCGAACTCGCCAACGTCATTCGCGACGGGTTCCCTGGCGCGCGTCTTGACGTCCACGGCACCTTTCAAACTGCAGCGCTGCTCTGGTCTGCTCGTAGCGATCTCGGGCCGCTCTGCGTTGACATCGCCACTGCCCGCACGGAGTTTTACCCCTATCCGGCTGCCAATCCCGAAGTCGAAGCCAGCTCCATCCGCCAAGACCTCTACCGCAGGGATTTCACCATCAATGCTCTTGCCCTGCGTCTGAGCGCGCCCAGAGCTGGTGAATTGCTCGACTTCTTCGGCGGCTATTTGGACCTGCGCGCGGGACTGATCCGCGTCCTCCACGCCAATAGCTTTATCGAAGACCCCACGCGGATCTATCGAGCCGTGCGCTTTGCCGTCCGTTTGCACTTCGAGCTCGAGTCCCAAACGGTTGATTACATTCACTATGCGATCGCCAGCGGTGCCTACGAACGCTCTCGTAGCGAGCGCGAGCGCGCCCCCGCCCTGCAAACTCGCCTCAAAGCCGAACTTAAATACATCTTGCAAGCTCCGTACTGGCGGCCGGCCGCGCACCTACTCGCCGACCTCGATGCCTGGCGGTGTCTGCATCCCGACCTGGTACTCACCGCTGAGTTGTGGTGGCAAGTCCGGTATCTCGATCGCTGCCTTCACCGCCTCGATCGCGACAACCAGCTCGACCGTTGGCGGTTGCGCCTCGAAGCAATTGTCGCCGCCCTACCCCATCGCGATCGCCTTGACGTGGCTGCCGCCCTCCAACTCCCTGCCGACAGCCAGGAGCGCTTGAGCACCTTGAACGCTGCTGAACCCGCGATCGCAACTGTATTGTCCAAAGACAGTCCGCCGAGCACGATCGTTGTTGCCTTGCGGAGGTATCAGCAGCCGCTCCTGCTCCTGGTGCTTGCTCGCGCCCCTAAACTGCTCCGCCGCCGTCTCTGGCAGTACCTCGCCCATTGGAGCCATATCCGCCCGCTGCTAGACGGCAACGACCTTCGCGCTCGTGGCTACAAACCCGGACCGCAGTATCGTGAAATCCTGGATGCATTGCTTGCTGCCTATCTCGATGGTAAGCTTGCCAACCGCGCGGCTGCCGAACATTGGCTAGAGCAGCACTATCCGCTCAATGCCCGATAGATCGGCAAGTGGCTGTTTGCGGCATTTATGCGCTGTCCGTTTGCCACGGCGGTGAGGACAAGGCAGATCAGCGGTGAACCCGCACCAGAACCCGCGTTCCAAAGTGAAGACCGGTTTCAGTCCAGAGCGGTGGTTCGTCCGATAGCATTTCAAATGCCGTCCGCGAACATACCACCATGCGCCCGTCTTCTACCAAAGCCAGTGGAATTGGCGCTCTCAACACAAAACAGCGGGCCAGTTGTGCGGCGAGAGCTGTCGGCGGGCTGTCGGCGGGCAGCACAGCTGTAATCGGGCTGTCTGGGGTCACAATGCGAATGCCATCTGCATCGCGATCTATCTGGCAATCGCGGCAAAACGCAATGTATTCCTCGGGAATTGTGGTCGGTTGCTTCTTCATATCGACAGGATATCGGCAAAGACCGGCGCGATCGCATCCAGCTATTGGCTTTTCGGATCGTTTGCGGACGCCAAACGCCCGGTTGCTCACCACTTCAACACATCAGCCCTGTTCGTGCGGCCCCATCGCACCAATCGCAGATTCCTCCAACTTCTTCAGGATCCGCACTTGCACTTGCACGAGTATTTGTGAGCCGAACACATGCGTTCTTCAGTGTGCGAGTTTGAGAGATCCCTAATGGGAAAGCCTTTTCGGAATCGTAATGCGATCGCTTTTCCTCAATAGTTTCTAGTTCTTGCGAAATGCGGACCGTAATCTCAACCAAAGAGTTTGCTGCGACTAAACAACGACTACCTTGATAGTTCGATCCCCTAGTGCTCTGTCAAGTCCATGATTCAGGGTTGGCGATTTCTGGGAACTCCTTTGAACAAGGCTAGAGAGGATGAAAACCCTAAAAATTCTTCTTGATGCAGCACTAGTAGCAAGAGATGCAGCTGTAGGTTCCATCAACCTCGCGTCTTCAAGAGCTCGTCAATTTTTTCCGATTGCAGCGGACTGACAATGAAATAGGGAATATTCTACTGACTAGCACTCAGTACAGCATTTCTTGTGATGCGGTTGCGGTTGCGCGCGCGTTTCGTCCTACCACCACTTAAGAGCCAAGTAACTGCGCTCGGACTGAGAACGCTCGGCTTCAGTCAACCAATCTACGGGCTTGTAGGTGCCAAAAATGCGGTCCCACCAATCGACCGCGAGCCCGAAGTTATGGTGCCACATGCCGTACTTGTGGTGAACGTAGTGAACTGGCATTGGCATCCAGAAACACTTAACGGGGTTCTCGTGCTGAAGCTGATGGGCGTAGGCAGAGAAAGCGGCATAGGCGAGCGCTCCGAGCAGCCAGCCACTTCCTGAGGGAATTGAGACCAGGAACATGACCGGCAAGGCAACCAAACTACCGACGACATAATCGCGGAATTCCCAAAGCACGCCCTGACCTTCATTGCGTCGGTGATGGTCGCGGTGACGCTGACCGACTCGCGCGCTGGCATGCATCAGGCGATGCAACCAGTATTCGACCAGACTGGCAAAAACGAATGCCAGTGCGAATGAAACCGAGAAAACGCTAACCGACGCGATCGACACGAGTCTTGTCCTCCTCAAGCGGGTCTTCCCTGCCACCTTTAAAAATTGTACGATCGCAAATTCTTACCGACGAACTGCACGTGCAATGGCGACGAGCGTATAGCCAGGCAAAGTCGCCTAGGATGGAAGTCACGAAGCAGGATCGTTGCAGGCTTGCAATGTCCAAACCAACTCCTCAACTACTGCGACTACCCATTCTCACAGGCACAACACTTGTCATAAGTCCTGGTACCTCGCTCGCCCACGATTTATTTCTCTGGCAATGAAATATAAGGAGTAATTACTCGTCTGCAGATGTACCGTCGACACTGCTCGATCGCTCGCTAGGAAGAACTAAATTGAACGAGCGGGAGGCAGCAGTGCAGCGTTGTCGTGAACTCGTTTCGGTGCTTCGGAGACAATCGGGCTGCTATCATTACTGTTCGCAATCGCAACATCGCGAACCAGCAGGTAGCGAATCAAGCGTGCGACTGCTCGTTGAGCGAGTCCGCTTGCAATTTGTTGTCCCAAACGCTGAGTCTCGGGCTTAGCCAATACCTGCGGAACTAAGGGTAACAATGAAAGCGGGTTGAAGCCCGGTGTCTCGCGTAGAATATCGACAATGCGCTGAAAGTGCTCGATGTTCTGTGCATCTCGCGTAACCGCTGGCGGGCCATCGTTAACTGCCATTCCCACCCGCTCGCGGAACGCCATCGTGAGGTTGTGGAAACTTTGTTGTCCCAGGGCATCAACTGCATCAATTACCTCAGATGCCACGCGCTCGCGGATAAATGCCCCGCGCTCGGAAAACAAAAATTCAAATGCTTGGTCGAGCACTTTCTCAAAATCGTAATCTTGAGAAATGCGTGCGTTCCGCAGTAGATTCTCGAGGCGGTTCCAACGGAAGCTATCGTCTCGGAATAGCAAATCGCGCAGCGACGCACGTAATTGCGGCGACGGATCGGTCAGCAAGCGCTTGGCGATATAGGGATACGCTTTGCTCAATACCTTGAAATCTGGATCGATACCGATTGCAATCCCTTCAAGCGTCACGAGCGAACGAATGATCAGCGCATAATACGCCGGTACGCGAAACGGAAACTCGTACATCACCTCGGACATTTGGTCGGTGATGCTCTTGAAATTCAGCTCTGCAACACTGGCTCCAAGTGCGTCATTGAATACGCGCGCCAGGGCAGGGACAATCGGCTCGAGGTTGGTATCCGGCGCGAGAAACTCCAACTGCACGTAGTCGTTTGCAAGCGACTCAAAATCGCGATTGACCAAATGCACGACGGCTTCGATGAGCCCATACCGCTGATAGGATTCGATCTCGCTCATCATGCCGAAGTCCAGATAGGCCAAGCGTCCGTCCCGCATTGCTAACAAGTTGCCGGGATGGGGATCGGCATGAAAAAAACCATATTCCAGAAGTTGACGCAGCGAGCACTCTACACCGACTTCAAGCAGGCATTTGGCATCATTACCTTCCGCCTGGATCTGCTTGGGCTTCGTAAGCTTCGTTCCGTCGATCCACTCCATGGTCAGGACACGCCGCCCGGTGTACTGCCAGTAAATTTTGGGAACGTAAATTTCTTCGATATAACCGTACAGCTCGGCAAACCGCTCGGCATTCTGCCCCTCATGGATGTAGTTCATCTCCTCGAAGATGCGAGCGGCGAACTCATCGAGAATGGCTACGAGATCGCTACGAAGTCGTTTGACACGCTGCTGCAGCCAAATTGCTAAACCCCTTAGGATGTATACATCGAGGGTAATACGGCGGGCAAGGTCCGGACGCTGTACCTTGACGGCAACGACTTCGCCAGTAGCCAGTTTCCCCTTGTAAACTTGCCCGAGCGAAGCAGCAGCGACGGGCTCGGGCGATAGTTCGTCATAAACTGTCTCGGGGCGCGCTCCCAGCTCCTCCTCAATGAACCCGAAGGCAATTTCATTCGCAAACGGCGGTAGCTGGTCTTGAAGTTGAGCTAGTTCTTCAAGGTAAAGCGTCGAGATCAAATCGGGACGGGTGGAGAGAGCTTGCCCGATCTTGATGTAAGTCGGCCCGAGATTGGTGAGTAACTCCCGGAGTTGAACTGCCCGGCGGTGCTCGTTACGAGCGATGCTACCCGTTACCCGATCCCATAGCAGGATCAGTCCAAAAGAAAGGGCTGGAGCAATCAAATCAAACAGACGTCTGAGGATTGCTAAATAGCGTCCGCGGTAAGCGCTCGCGATCGCGGCAGGGTTGTAGCGCCAGTCTTCGCCAGAACCAGCGGCAGGTCGCTCGGCTGCAAGGACGACTGATTCGGAAGGGCGAGCCGCAGGTGCGGCTACCGGAGGAGATGCAGTCTTGGATCGAACCATCGAACTTGCAACCTGGGCGCTACGTAACGCATTGTAACAACGAGCGGCTCGCCCTGAATGCTTCTTGCGATGCAGATCGCTCGTCCCAATGGGCTGGGAACCGGCACCCGAAATCCCGCCAGCAGCTTAGGTGCGATCGAGTTCAGAACGTATGGCGTCGAGTTCTCGGTCGATATGCGTTGTGTGGGTTGCTGATGTTGGAGGCAGCTCGCCTTGGACCTCGCTGCTACCGAGCTCGGCCTTAAGAGCCGAGAGTTCGCCATCAACGTCGCCATTGCGATCGCCGGCTTCAAGGGCTCGGAAGCGCTCGTCGAGGCTGTCGCCGACCAAGCTTGCCGCCGATGCCTCGGATTGCGCTTCGAGTTCGTGCACGCGATCTTCCATGCGCTCGAAAGCATTGAGGGAACCGCCTGTTGTCAAGCCGCCGAGCATGTCATTGAGCTGCTGCGAAGCTTTTGCCGATCGCGCACGGGCAACAAACAGGTCTTTCTTCGCGCGCGCCTCGGAAATTTTGCTCTCGAGCGATCGCAAGTCGCGCTTGAGTCTGTCGATGATTGCAGACTGCTGCTGGATTTGATCTCGGTAGGAAGCTGCGCTGTCCTGGTAGGATTTGCGACGCACTAGAGCTTCGCGCGCGAGTTCTTCGTTGCCTTTACTCAAGGCAAGCTTCGCGCGCCCTTGCCACTCGTCGGCGTTCTGGCTTGCCTGAGCGGCGTGACGCTCGATGCGTTTCTGCGATGCGATCGCCTGCGCAACCGCTTGACGCATTCCAATCAAATCTTGCTGCATGTCATCGACAGCTTGCTCGAGGATTTTCTCGGGATCCTCGGCTGCTGACACCCAGCTAGTGACTCGCGATCGTGCCGCGCGCCAAGCCCGGTCTAGTAAGCCCATGTCCTACATCTCCCGCATACGACATACTGCCAACTCATAAGCCCAGCAGCTCGCCGACCGAGCTGAGTGCGTCACTCGCGCGAGTTCTTCTCGCCAACTGCGACTCCAAAACACCTGCGTACAAAGTCTTTGCTCCTCATCGTACCGCGTGCCTCTTGCGGACTTCCCCAAAATCTCCGTTCGGAGGGCGAGAATGTCCGGGCACCATACAAACTGAGAAGCGAATATTGACACCACCGCCTTACACCCTGATACCAACTTGCCACTCCTAAGCCAATCAGGGCTTGCCGCCGGCGGCGGCAGAGCTGTTGCTATGTAGCAGGGGGGTTGAGCTGGCGGTGAGATTTACGGGCGATATACCTCGGCAGCGATCCCTTGCCGTGCGAGTTGTGCGACGTGGGCTACCGCTTCGTCTTGACGGCGGAAAGCACCAACCTGAATGCGAACACCAACTGGAAAGTTTACTAAATAGGCGTCGGGCACGACAGCACGCGTGGATTGGAAAGCGCTATTGCCGCTGTAAGGCACCACTACAAAAAACCAATTGCTGTTAGCAGCTGGCGCAGGAGCGGCAGCGACAGGAACTGTTGCAGTTGCTTGTGGAGGAACTGCGGCTTCAGCAGGAGTCGGTGGGGGAGCAGACTCGCCGTCCTCTTTGAGGTTGCTGAGCCTGTCGAGTTGGAGATCGACAAACTCCCCAGAGGCAAGATCTGGCTGGGTGATAGGCGTCGAGCCGCTTGAAGAGCCACTCGCTGCCGTCAGTGGCGGCGGTTCTGGCGCAGATGAGTCTGAGCTGTTGCGCCACCGCTGCCAGACATCCGTATCGATCGAGATCGCACCGATGAGCGTACCCGTGGCCAATATCAGTGCGATCCCGACGACGCCCAGTGGCGTGAAGGATGACCGTTTTTCAATAGCGATCGCTTCCCCTTCGAGCTCGAATTCTTCAAAATTTTCTGCTGTCGGGCTGTCTGCAAGGTTGCGCAACAGCTGCTCGGTCGATTCCATATAGTCGTCGGGGATCGACTCAACCGACTGATTTAATTTATTGAAATCATCTGCTTGTGGGTGGCGAACCAAGCTTGATGCTGATTGAGCGGCGCGGCGGCGGGAGACAAACTCCGGAACGGTTGCATCTTCAGCCGCCATGGCAGCGTCGCGACCTGGCACGTCGGCGCGATTGCGATCGGAAAGAGGATCGATGGCGAACTCGGCCACTGCAGCAGGGTCGGACTGCCCCACGGGTCCTGCTGCATCTGCATGCAGGTGAGCTGCACGATCTTGCCAGAGCTTGGAACGAGGGTTTTGCCTGCGATCCCGGCGGTAGCGAAGCAGCTCGTCCTCCAACCCGATATCTAAACAACCCAAAGCAACGCAAAGAACTGGATCCAGCGACGGAGCGGGCGGCTTTCGAATGGGAGATGAGTGGTTCATATTGGCGCTCCTCCAGAAACTAGTCGTTGCGAGCGTTTGTCTAAATCGTTTGTCCGCGTCGAACCGAGAGCACGTCCTGTTGGAATTCTCAGACCGGCAGGGGTCTGGGAACTCGAGCGTCGGTCGGCACTGCCAGTCGGACTGGTCGCACTGAAAAACTCTGCCCCCCATTACACCTGCTCTGGACTCCAGTTGACTGCTGGAAGTTGCAAACTGTGACAAACTCCATCCGATACTTCCTCAGGCGCGAGCACCCCAAGCTTAGGTTCTCTGCCCGATACTTCGGGGTTGCTGCAAAAATTGCTCTGAAGGCAACAGGACTCACCTGTGCAATTGTTTCGAGCTCGCGTTTTTACATGCCCCTACCCGATCGAACAAGTCTCTGTAGTACCTTTTGCCTCGATCCCCAGCCAATGCAAGATGGGGATCGGAGGTTTTCTATCAATTCTCTAGATTTTCTTGAAGCATCCCAGAGGGTAATTGTTGCTATTTGCAAAGCAATAACGAAGAAAATCTAAACTGCCGAACTCGGCTGGGGATCGCATGGCGCGGGAAGGACGGGGCATTTTGGCGGCAAAAGTCGGCGCGGGATCGCGCTGACAATCATAAATACGGACAAAATCCCCCATGTTGCCGAATTTAGGACACCATTGCCGATGAAAGCAGCTAGATGCTCGCCCTCAATCTGCCGTTACTGCCGAAGCTATACGCCCGTCGGCCGGCGTGGCGGCAATTGTCAGAAGTTGGGCGTTCCCGTGCGGGCAACTTGGCAGGCTTGCTCACTGGCTGATTCGCCCTTTGCATCCCCCTGGCAGCGGTGGGAAGCAACGCTTGCTTTGTTGGACGATGCAGTCGCGACGGCGGGCGCGGACGGGTGGCGCGGGGTGCCAACTGCCATTGCTACCGAAAGCACTACCGAGGACGCTAACTCCAGTGCCGTCAAGCAACGGCAGTCTGTAGGTGCAGGCGTTCGCAATCGTCTATGAGCTCATCCTCCACGCTTGGCGTGCGCTGAGCCACGTTTGCCAACAACTGCCAATTGAAAGAGGAATGGCGCGAGTCGGTTCGAGAGCGCCGGTGTTGCTCGCTCGGGACGGGTTGGTGGTAGTTGTATTTTTACCAACACGGCTCTGGTTTTAACAACTCAGTCATCTACTGCGATCGGCAAGCTTAAACCCAGCGAACACTGAAAGAGACGAGCCCGCTAGCCCTCTCGCATCCAGTTCGATGCCAGCAGATGTTGGATTCTAGTAGGCCCGAAACGCTGGGAGTCAGTTAGTACTCCCAACCTGCAATATCGTTAGGGCGAACTTGGAAAGCTCCTTAGAGGGGGCGATCGCTCGGAGTTGTGGCAAAATTCGTTTTGTTCTGGCAATTCGCTTCAAACGACCGGCCAATTGAGTCCTCTCATAGCCGGATAGAACGTTATGGCAACACGTGAGCAGCGTGACGGGTCTGCTCCGGGAAGAAGATCTGGTAAGAGAACGTGTATTTGGTTCCCGGGGATTTACTCTACGCTGTTGCGCCGTGCGGCGCCCTGAAAGACCAGGCAGCACTCGATCGCGGCTTGGAGGTTTGGCGATCGCGCGGCTACCGCGTTGCGCTCGGTAGCAACTGGAACGCCTGCGAAGGATATTTGGCTGGATCGGATGAACTGCGGCGGCAGGTACTGACAACAGCATGGCAGGATCCTGAATGCAAAGGGATTCTATGTACGCGCGGCGGGTATGGCAGCATGCGTTTGCTGGAAGCCTGGCACTGGCCGGACGGTTTAGAAAGGTGGGTGGTTGGCTTCTCGGACTTGACGGGGTTGCTATGGAGTTTGCATCGTTCCGGACGCAACGGCGGCGTTCATGCCCCCGTTCTAACTACGCTGGCCGCCGAGCCGCCCGCACTGCAACAGCGATTGTTCGACGTGGTAGAAGGTCGCGCGATCGAACCGCTATACGGTGAGGGTTGGGGGAACGGGCGCGCTCGCGGTTGGCTGCTGCCAGCGAACTTGACTGTAGCGACGCACCTGCTGGGCACGCCCGTGCAGCCGGATTTGACCGGATCGATCTTGGCACTAGAGGACGTGAGCGAAGTCCCCTATCGCGTCGATCGCCTCCTCACTCACTGGCGTTTGAGCGGCGCGCTGGCTGGTGTATGCGGGATCGCCCTCGGGCGCTTCAGTCGCTGTACGGCTCCGCGTCCGAGCTGGCGGGTGGAAGAGGTGTTACGCGATCGCCTCGGCGACCTGGGCATTCCGGTCGTAAGCGGGCTGCCCTTCGGGCACGACGGTCCGAACGCCGCGCTACCGGTGGGGTCGTACGTGACAATTGATGGCAATGCCGGGAGCTTGAGCTGGGAGTAGCCAGGGCTCGGGTGCGAGTTGAGGACGCGATCGATGGCGGTGCTAAGCTAACAAATGCGATAGCGACGTTTTCACGGCCCTTGCAGCAGCCAGTTGCACCAGACCTACGGGTCGGGTTCGATCCGACGCTGGGTTGGCAAACCCCTAATTCGAATCGAGGGCGGGGGGGATTCGGAATTGAAAAGGACCTTCCGTAAGCTCCGCCCGGACGAGCGGTTGCTGGCGCGCGCGACGCGCGATCGCGTTGAAATGCTTGTTTTAGCTGCGTTCGACTGAGCCCGTTCGGGCATGCCGACAGCTTGGAGTTCTTGAACTTTTGCAACCGTTGGGAGAAACGATGACTGAATCGGAGCAAGTTCCGTACCTGTTGCGTGCGGCAAAGGGTGAAGTGCTGCCGCGTCCGCCCGTGTGGATGATGCGTCAGGCCGGTCGTTACATGCAGGCCTACCGCGACCTACGCGAGAAATATCCGAGCTTCCGCGAACGCTCCGAGAATGCTGACGTAGCAATCGAGATTTCCCTGCAGCCCTGGCATGCCTTTCAACCCGATGGCGTGATCATGTTCTCCGATATTCTGACACCGCTGCCGGGATTGGGCATCGACTTTGACATCGTCGAAAGTAAAGGACCGATTATCGACCCGCCGATCCGCACGCAAGCACAAGTCGAACGCATGCACCCGCTCGACCCGGATGCCGCGCTGCCCTTCATCCGCCCAATTCTCCAAACTCTACGCCAGGAAGTCGGCAATCGCGCTGCAGTACTCGGGTTTGTCGGTTCGCCATGGACCTTAGCAGCCTACGCGATTGAAGGCCGCACCTCCAAGAACTACGCCCACATCAAGGGCATGGCATTTTCCCAACCCGACTTGCTACACCAATTTCTCGGCAAACTCGCCGATGGTATTGCCGACTATGCATGCCATCAAATAGACTGCGGCGCGCAGGTCGTGCAACTCTTTGACTCGTGGGCCGGACAGCTCAGCCCGCAAGACTACGAGACCTTCGCGTTGCCCTACCAACAGCAGGTGGTCCGACGCGTTAAATCCACCTATCCAGACGTGCCGCTGATTCTTTACATTAGTGGCAGTGCGGGCGTCCTCGAGCGCATGGGTCGTTCGGGCGTCGATATCGTCAGTGTTGATTGGACGGTTGATATGGCCGAAGCCCGCCAGCGACTCGGTGCCGAGATGATGGTCCAAGGAAACATCGATCCCGGCGTACTCTTTGGCTCGAAGGACTTCATCCGCGATCGCATCTACGACACGGTTCGCAAGGCCGGCGAGCGGGGACATATTCTCAATCTCGGTCACGGCGTCCTGCCGGGGACGCCCGAGGAGAACGTTGCTTTCTTCTTCGAGACGGCCAAGCAAGTCAATCGCTTGGCTGCCAGCGTCTAGTCTGCGCTCCAGAAGGCGCACCGCGAGCGCACCTTCTGGAGCGCATCGCAATTGTCCTCGCGCGATTACCTCCCTACCAGTGGGGAATCGCGCAAGGGTGCATATATTGGTGTCCGTTTCTCGACAACCGCTCAGTCGCTGACGCGAGCGCGTTGGTGAGCAGCTTCTGCTTGGAGTTCCTCGACAACATCCCAGGCCGCTGCACATTCCGGCGACGTGTCGCCGGAAGCGGCGCAAATAGCCCGCGCGCGATCGCGCGCGGCTTCGATTTCGTCTTCGATGTAAATACGCTGGGGATTGTCAACGAAGTGGCTGCGGCTGAGCAAGTCGTTTATTGAGATGATGCCGAGGAGCTGCGTGCCGCGGACGACCGGTGCGTGGCGGATGTTTGCATTGGCAAACAAACGCGCAACGTACTCGACACCGAGGTCGGGATTGACCTCAATGCAGGGTTTGCTCATGATCTCGAACACACGTACGCACTCAGGGTTAGCCCCATAGGCAGCTACTTTAAAGACAATATCGGTGTCGGTAACGATACCGAATGCGTCCTCATCGTCGCGCTTTTCGACAACGAGGGCGTGGATGGAGTGCTGCCGCATGAGCTCCACGGCTGCGGCGACGGTGGCCGCCCCGCGCACGGTTACAACATGCGTTGTCAGGATGTCCTTGGCTTTCATCTGAATCGCGTCAGTCAAGTCTCTGAGTTCGGCAGACATTACGGCGGTCAGAGCGCTGCAGCTCGTCCGGAATGACCCCATTAACGGCTCTAGGCGCTTCTTGCAGACTGCTTTTGGCCATATCCAACGTGCCTACAACGAAGTATTTTGGATGAGCTGGGTCGTACCCCGAGCGTATTCCCGCCGCGAGCAGCGATCGCCAAGCGCGCAGCGGTTTACGCGAGCATTGGGGCAATCCAAGGGTGGCTCCGCGCCGTTTCTCCTGAACTCTAAAACTCTGCGGCGCTATTACCTGTAGGTTTAACAGTTTGTAATGTTCTGCCCGCAGAAGCTTTTGGGTTGAAATCCATTGCGCGGGGCGCGATTGCGATTCGATATGCTAGTCGAGACATGCGTCCTCCCCGAAACGAGACCCGATGCAGGATCCGTTCTTTTGGCTAGGGCTGTCGCTGCTGCTGGTGGCGGTCAGTCTGACGGCTGTCTTAGCAGCCGCACTCCCGGCCGTGCTGGAACTAGCGCGAGCGGCGCGCAGTGCCGAGAAGTTGTTCGACGTTTTGCAACGGGAGTTGCCCCCGACGCTGGCGGTTTTTCAAGAAACTGGCAAAGAGCTCGGCGAGCTCGGCGACGAGGTCAATGCGGGCGTGAAGGGCGCGTCCGAGCTCGTGCAACAAGTCGGTAACAGTGCGGCAGCTGCACGGCAGCAAGCGACAACGATTGCAATTGGCACGCGGGGCGTTGCAGCAGGTATTCGGGCAGCGTGGCGAGCTTGGCAGCAGCCAGTTGGCACTGCTGGCGCGACCGGCGGTCCTCGGAACGGCACTAACTCACTGTTGGAAAATGAAAATAGTACTGCGTCAGCTGCCGATCGCGAACGCTCGGGCATCGAGGTAATCGCGAAGCCCGAGCGCAAACATTTGTAACCGCCAATCTCGACAGCACCAGAAAGGCTTGAGGAGGTACCTACTTCAACGAATCCATTGCACTGGCGACCGATCGCCACTGGCGACCGATCGCCGATAGCCGGCAACCTAAACGCCCATTGAGGTAGTCCTGATGGCTGATGCTCATGCTGGGTTAGGAGCTTGGCTAAATCAGGGGTCTGCACCTGTTCAAACCTCACAGTGCAGGACTAACCCAATTCAGATGCTCAACCGTTGGTAAACAGTTTCGAGATGCTTAAGTTGCTGGGTAGGGTCGAAACAGACAGCGATTGCTTCGGGCGACAGGCGCTCGGCAACGCGCGGGTCGGCTTCGATCAGGGTGCGGAAGTTACCGTCAGTCTGGTTCCAGGCCGCATGGGCGCTGGACTGCACGATGGCGTAGGCATCCTCGCGACTGAGTCCCGCTTCAACAAGAGCGAGCAGCACGCGCTGGCTGAAAATCGCGCCGCCATAGAGGTTCATGTTCCGCAACATGTTGTCCGGATAAACCTGCAAGTGCTGTACCAGTTCGGTCAGTTCCACGAGCATAAAGTGAGTCAGGATGCAGGCGTCGGGTAAGATCACGCGCTCCACCGAACTGTGCGAGATATCGCGTTCGTGCCACAGCGCGACGTTTTCCAAAGCTGCGATCGCATGACCGCGCAGAATGCGCGCGCCACCGGTCAGTCGCTCGGAGCGAATCGGGTTGCGCTTGTGCGGCATTGCCGAGGATCCTTTCTGTCCTTTGGCAAAAAATTCTTCTACTTCCAGCACGTCCGTGCGCTGCAGGTTGCGGATCTCGACGGCGAAGCGTTCGATCGATGCGCCGAGCAGTGCGAGTTGCTGGACGAACTCGGCATGGCGATCGCGCGACACCACCTGAGTTGATGCCGTATCGGGCTGGAGGCCCAGCTGCTGGCAGGCGATCGCTTCCACGCGGGGGTCAATATTGGCGTAGGTCCCCACAGCCCCAGAAATCTTGCCGACGGCAATCTCGCGGCGCAGGCGAACCAAGCGGTCTCGGTGGCGCAGCATTTCAGCCAGCCAGCCAGCAAGCTTAAACCCGAAGGTCATGGGTTCGGCATGGATCCCATGGGAGCGCCCGACACAAATCGTGTTGCGGTGTTGCTGGGCGCGGTAACGAATGGCTTGAATGAGGCGTTCGGTTTGCTCGAGCAGGACGTCATTACTGGCAACGAGCTGCAATGCAAGGGCCGTATCGAGTACGTCAGAGCTGGTCAAACCGAGGTGAATGTAGCGACCGACATCGCCGACGTGCTCGTTGACGTTAGTCAGAAACGCAATAACATCGTGCCGGACTTCTGCTTCAATTGCAGCGATGCGCTCCGGTTCAAAAGCAGCTTTTGCCTCGATCTCGGGTAAGGCTTCGGTCGGAATCGCGCCCAGTTCGGCTTGAGCTTTGCAGACGGCAATCTCGACCTGCAGCCACGTTTTGTACTTATAGCCGTCCGTCCACAAGTCGCCCATTGCGGGCAGCGTATACCGTTCGATCACGCGCCGGTTGCTCCCGATACAACCGCAACATTGTAGCGCCTGCACGGGCGATCGCGCCGAACCGGGAACTAGGATCGCATCCGCACGGGCGCCGAGATCGCTCCCCTCAATGTGGTGTGAGGGTTAGAACTGGATTACGGTTGCGACTCCAGTTAGGGAGGTCGAGAACGATGGTCGAGCGTCTGCTGCTAGCGATCGCGCAGGGAATATTTCTGAAGCGATCGCCCCCACAACAACCAACGCCGCAAGTCGAACCGGAATCACTTGCAGCGATCGCGTCCCCGGTGTTGCCGGAACCGACGCGGGTTGAGTTCCCCCCGCTTTGAGCCGCGTGCGCTAATGAGTTTGAGTTAAACCCTCTGCCAAGACAACCAAGATCTTGCCCGTGCGAGTTTGTAGTGCACGTTCGTCTTCGAGCCGTTTGCGGAAACGCTGTCGCAAGCGCTTTGCTTTTACGTGGGGCATGCTCGCTTTTTCCTGGCGTCATTAGCCCGTGCTCGTAGTGGTTCACATGAAGTCGTGGAGGCTCTAACCTGACTTACTGCCACGAGTGCCTCAAACCATGCAAGCTCCTGTTTAGATATCAGGGGTTTCAGGAGATGTGTCAGTCAGCCAGGGCTCAAGCCTTTCAATCTATGCAGAATAGCCAGGCGCGAAGTGCAAATGGCACCAATATGTTTCCCGACTTCCTAAAAAAGATATGCTCTTTTCGATCGGTCTCGAGACCCGCTGTCGAAAGTTATTGCTGTGAACTTCAACATTATTGGTTTGTCCAGTTTTCATTCTCAACCAGAGGATTTCGCTGACTGGGGATCGCTTTTTTGCAGGCTAGCCAAAAGTCAGTATACGTCCCAGCTCATCAAACTCAATCGTCTGTTGTCCTACCCACCTGTAAATGATTTTCGTCTTTGACACGATTGCAGTCGGGACGCAAGCTTGTTGCAATGAGTTATGAGGCTTTCGAGCAACCCCAAAACCATTCATTAGGAAAATACTCGAACAAACGTGACGGAGAAGATCGGGCGATCGCTTTCCCCGCATCAATGCCAGCAGCGTTCAGAGGTAATCCAGGAAGGCTGGAGGGACGACTGTTAGCTTGCCCGCAAGACATTCTTCGATATCAACCCACAACGCCAGCTTCGATCGCTTGCCTTCTAAAAACGGGATCTGCTCCCGCTCGTAGAAATCGAGATCGATAAACCGGCAACGATAAAGCTGGGCGATCTCGTGTCCGGTTTTGCCGTTGTACGTGAAAATGCTTTCCAAGCAGCCGAGGTAATGTATGTCTTCGAGCTCGGCACCGATCTCTTCACGGAACTCCCGCTGGAGGGCATCGCGGCTGTGTTCGCCGAAGTCCACGCCGCCGCCCATCGCCCGATAGAACGTTCGCTGTTCGACCGGATCGAACCCTTGTGATAGAAACAGACGATCGCGATCGCGGATCAATCCCAGCGCTAAGACGCGGATGCGTTTGGAGTCGTGCAAGGTAGGTGCGAGTGAGCTCGACAGAAAAGCAAGTTAAGACAGTGCGGCTATCGGTGCGGTCAAAAAACAATTGGGCGAGCGACTTTTAGCGTGTCTAATTCTGGATGTTCTCGTTGTCGTCGTAGAAACGCGCCTCGGCCTTACTCTCAACCGGCCAGTCTTCATTAACGCCACCGACGATCGCCTGCTCGATTTGCAAATAGTCTCTGCCGAGTTGCATTAACGCGTTAATCAATACATCCAAGGCAACCGGGTCGCTCGTGCCCAGATCGAACCAACAGCGTCCCCAGGTTCCGCGGTACTCGAACTCGCTCGAGTTATGCATCGGAGCCATCAATGCCTGCTCGCTTTGGTCCGTATCATAGTCCATGTAACTTAGATCGACACCTGCTTCCATAACCTGAAAGTTTTCTGCATTGAACCCACCGAGCTTGCCGACATAAAACCACGAGTCGAATAACTCCTCGACATATTGCCGTTCCACAATTGACGGCACTGTTGCAAACTCCAGCCAAATCCACAAGTCAAACGGATTGACTTCGCGAAAAGTAACCTTCATGCCACCTCGATATTGAATCCCTTGTCCGTTCCCGACGGGCGCATGACGCGCTCTGCCCCTGCATTCTCATCATCAATCGATGCAGAAAGACGTCTCTATCGACGCGATCGCACCTCTCAGGCTAACAGACTCCTCCTGTATCCCTGCTTCCCCAGGCAACACGGGACGGGAGATACCCAACCACCCAAGAACTGCGCATACCAGATCGAGAGCGCGCCCGATCGGATAGAATTGTGAAGTCTTAATAAAGATTTGTGTCTCGAGGTCAACTTCATGACAGCTGCGATCCGCAACGTTGCCATCATCGCCCACGTCGACCACGGTAAAACCACCCTCGTGGATGCCTTGCTGAGACAGTCTGGGATTTTTCGCGAGGGGGAAGAAGTTCCTACCTGCGTTATGGACTCGAACGACCTCGAGCGCGAACGCGGCATCACGATTCTGTCTAAAAACACCGCCGTTCGTTATAAAGACACGCTCATTAATATCATTGACACGCCCGGTCACGCGGACTTTGGCGGCGAGGTCGAGCGCGTGCTCGGTATGGTCGACGGCTGCGTGCTCATTGTCGATGCTAACGAAGGGCCGATGCCGCAAACTCGCTTCGTATTGCGCAAAGCTCTTGAAAAAGGATTGCGTCCGATCGTCGTCGTGAACAAAATCGATCGCCCCCAAGCCGACCCCTACGGCGCGATCGACAAAGTGCTGGACTTATTTATCGAACTCGGTGCCGACGACGACCAGTGCGACTTCCCCTATCTGTTCGCCTCGGGATTACAGGGCTGCGCGATTGCCGACCTCGATGATGAGGGTAAGGACATGCAGCCCTTGTTCGAGTCGATCTTGCGCCACGTCCCACCGCCAGCGGGCGATGCCGATAAACCGCTGCAGCTGCAAGTGACAACCCTTGATTACTCCGAGTACCTCGGGCGTATCGTTATCGGTCGCGTTCACAACGGTGTCATCCACGCGGGCGAACAAGTGGCACTGGTCAAAGACACCGGCGACGTCGTCAAATCCAAGGTCACGAAACTGCTCGGGTTCGAAGGACTCCAGCGCATCGAAATCGAGGAAGCCGCAGCCGGAAACATTGTCGCCGTCGCGGGCTTTGCCGACGCCAACATCGGGGAAACGATCTCCGCTGCCGACGACCCGCAGCCGTTGCCGTTGATTGCCGTCGACGAGCCGACGCTGCAGATGACATTCTCAGTCAACGACGCACCTTTTGCCGGACAAGAAGGTCGCTTCGTGACCTCCCGGCAGCTGCGCGATCGCCTCTACCGCGAATTGGAAACCAACGTGGCATTGCGCGTGGAGGACGGCGACACGCCGGACAAATTCGCCGTTGCCGGCCGCGGCGAACTACACCTCGGCATTCTGATCGAAAACATGCGCCGCGAAGGCTATGAGTTCCAAGTTTCGCAGCCGCAAGTGATCTTCCGCGAAGTCAACGGTAAGCCTTACGAGCCCTTCGAGTACTTGGTGTTGGACGTACCTGAAGATGCTGTCGGCGGATGCATCGAGCGCTTGGGCGAGCGTAAGGGTGAAATGCAGAACATGCAGATGGCCGGTGGCGGGCGATCGCAACTGGATTTCACCATTCCGGCCCGCGGGCTAATCGGTTTCCGCAGCGAGTTCCTGCGCCTGACGCGCGGCGAAGGCATCATGAGCCACAGTTTCTTGGACTACCGCCCGATGGTCAGCGACATCGGTACGCGGCGCAACGGCGTGCTGATTGCCTTCGAGGAAGGTACGGCTACGTTCTACGCCCTCAAGAATGCCGAGGATCGCGGGTCGTTCTTCATCACGCCCGGCACGAAGGTGTACCGGGGCATGATCGTCGGCGAGAACAACCGCCCGCAGGATCTAGAGCTGAACGTTTGCAAGACCAAGCAACTCACGAACATGCGATCGGCTACTGGCGACGAACTCGTGCAGTTGCAAACACCCGTTGACATGAACCTGGAGCGAGCGCTGGAGTACATCCAAGCTGACGAACTCGTAGAAATCACCCCCGTGTCAGTGCGCCTGCGGAAGTTGTCGAAGAAGCTCGCCAAGCGCTAAACCGAACGGTAATACCGCCCGAACGCGGAGCGATCGCGCGTTTCTGTTGGGAATCGCTCTGGAGCAATCGCACACCGATGCTTGCAGCGAATTTTCCAGGTTGCATCCAACCCCCAACACTCTGCGATCGCTCTAGCGACCTGCGATCCCGTTTCGGCTCAGGACAGATTGCAACTACGACCTGTGATTCAATTAGGCGATCGCTCCAACCTGATCGACATCTTACGCGCCGATTACCAGCGCTTCCCGTCCGATCAAAGCTTTGAGATCTACGCCGAGGACGTGTATTTCCGCGATCCCCTCAGCGAGTTTCGCGGGCGCGATCGCTTTCGGCAGACCATCGGCTTCATCCAGCGCTGGTTTCGCGAGGTGCGCATGGACCTCCACGCCATCTACCAACACGGCGACACGATCTACACAGACTGGACCCTCAACTGGACAACGCCGCTTCCATGGCAACCGCGCATAGCTATCGCCGGCCGCAGCGAGTTGCAAGTTTGCGACGGTCTCGTTATCTCCCATATTGACTATTGGCATTGCTCGCGCCTCAACGTTTTGCGCCAGCATTTCAGCTCTTAGTCTAGGTCTCTTTCCGTCGGTGTATCTCGGCGGCAATTCCCACCGCCGGGCGGTGGGAATTGCAACAATGAGATGGCGTAAAGATTTTTAAGTTTTTTTACAGGCTGCCCCATGCGCGTAATCCTCATGACCGGTAAAGGTGGAGTTGGCAAAACCTCCGTCGCTGCAGCGACCGGACTGCGCTGCGCCGAACTCGGCTACAAGACCCTTGTCCTCAGCACCGACCCCGCCCACTCTCTTGCCGATAGCTTTGACCTCGAGCTCGGGCACGAACCGCGCTCGGTCCGCGAGAATCTGTGGGGTGCCGAACTTGATGCGCTGGTCGAACTCGAAGACAACTGGGGTGCAGTCAAGCGTTATATCACCGATGTCTTGCAAGCCCGGGGTCTAGATGGTGTTCAAGCAGAAGAGCTTGCCGTATTACCGGGAATGGACGAGATTTTTGGTTTGGTTCGCGTCAAACGCCACTACGACGAGGGCGAGTTTGACGTGCTGATCGTCGATTCGGCACCGACCGGAACCGCCTTGCGCTTGCTGAGTATTCCGGAGGTTGGGGGGTGGTATATACGGCGGTTCTACAAACCGTTTCAAGGCATGTCAGCCGCTTTACGTCCGATCGTCGAGCCAATCTTCCGACCGATTGCGGGGTTCTCACTCCCAACTACGGAGGTCATGAACGCGCCTTACGAGTTTTACCAACAGATCGAAGCCCTGGAAAAAGTCTTGACGGATAACATGCAAACCTCCGTCCGGCTAGTGACCAACCCCGAAAAAATGGTCATCAAAGAATCAGCACGCGCTCATGCCTACCTGAGCCTTTATAACGTCGCGACCGATCTGGTCATTGCCAACCGCATCATCCCCGACGAAGTGACCGATCCATTCTTCAAGCGGTGGAAAGAGCACCAGCACATCTACCGCCAGGAGATTCATTCCAACTTCCATCCGCTCCCGGTGAAGGAAGTGCCGCTCTACTCGGAAGAAATGTGCGGTCTTTCCGCTCTGGAGCGCTTGAAGGAAACGCTCTATGGCGATGAGGACCCATCGCAGGTGTATTACAAGGAAGATACGATCCGCGTAAAGCAAAACTCCGACGGCTACAATCTGGAGCTCTACTTACCAGGGATTGCAAAAGACAAAGTCCAGCTCAACAAAACCGGCGACGAACTGAACATCCGTATCGGCAATCACCGTCGCAACCTCGTGCTCCCTCAGTCCCTTGCCGCCATGCAACCAGCTGGGGCAAAGATGGAAGCGGATTACCTTAAAATTCGCTTCAGAGCAACTGCGTAGCCATATCGAAGATCCCGATCGCATTTTAAAAAAGGCGGCAGGTTGCTTTTAGAACCTACCGCCTATACGAGATATCAAACTCGGGCTAAAGCAACCCGATTGCGACAGGACTTATTGAAGCTGTGCAAGTTGCTGTGCATACTGGCTCGGGGACAGAGGTACGTAACCGACCTCGGACACCAGAGGTGAGCCTTCAGTCATCAAGTAGTCCACATAAGCTTGGACCTGCGGCTTCTCTGCGTAAGCATCCGTGCGGACGTAAACGAACAGCGGACGGGACAGTGGGGTGTAGGTGCCGTTTTCAACCGTTGCAGCAGAGGGCGAAACCGGACCGTTGCCGCTGTCGATCTTGACAGCCTTGAGACGACCTTGGTTCTCGACGTAATAGGCGTAACCGAAGTAGCCGAGAGCGTTCCGATCGCCCTCAACACCCAACACGAGGACGTTGTCATCTTCGCTAGCGGTGTAATCGCCGCGGCTGGCCCCTTCTTCGCCCACAATCACGTCGGTGAAATAATCGAACGTACCGGAATCAGCACCGGGACCGAACAGCGTGAGAGGTGCGTCGGGCCAGGAGGAACGTACTTGGCTCCAGTTGTCGATCGTGCCCTGCGCATCCGGCTCCCAGATCTTCTTCAGATCGTCGGTGGTCATGGTTTCTGCCCAGCTGTTGTTCGGATTGATCACGACCGTCAGGGCGTCGTAAGCAACTTCCAACTCGACGAACTCAATGCCTGCTGCTTTGCAGGTTTCGATCTCGGACTCTTTAATCGGACGCGATGCGTTCGAGATGTCGGTCTCGCCGCGGCAGAACTTCTTGAAGCCGCCGCCGCTGCCAGACACACCTACGGTCACGCGCATTCCGGGATTCGCTGCTTGGAATTCTTCTGCTACGGCTTCGGCGATGGGGAAAACCGTGCTGGAGCCGTCAATTTGTACCAGACCTGACTGGGAACGGACTGCAGGAACAACAATGCCCACACTTGCCGCCGCCAGTGCCAAAGCACCTGCCTGAGTAACGCGGTTGAATTTGGATTTCTGCACGTTTGCCACGATTCGCTCTCCTAACACTTGAACCTACACGGTTAGTCGTAGATAACACTATCCGGCAAATGTTAAGAGGAGTTTAAGTTGCGTCCCACTTGCGAGGGAGGCAGAACAATACAATCCCTGCCGTCAAACTGCTGTCGGCAGGATAGGACGAATTCATAGAGGCTAGCAACGAACGGGATCGCCTTAAGATCGCGCCTTCAGGTACCGCGACACTTGGCTGCTGCTGGCTTTCTTGACCGCACAAACAATCCCGAAGTTCCACCCCAGTCAATATATTTTGCTAAGCACGCAGAAGCCTGGTGTCGATCGAGATAGTCTGTGTAGATCGTCTTCTACGTTACCGAATGCCTTGCAGTCTCTTGAGCTTGTACGACCGATCGGCTTAGTAGCGTTTAAAACCCGATCTGCACGACACTCGAGACCGGTGCGATTTCTCAACGATGCCGTCCTCGATGCAAAACCAGAGGGCGATCGCGCAGTATGTCGAGTTCCTTACAAAACTTCTGCGGAAGGATCGAGGAACGACTTGCTTCAGGTCATTTATCGATAACATTTTGGCAGCGAGCGACCTGCCTTAAGATCGAACTAGGAATGCAAGACAGGCAATCGCCGTTCGGCACCTTACAAGCAATCCGTGACGCAAGAACGCATCCAGAAGCTACTTTCTCAATGGGGCATAGCCTCCCGGCGACAGGCAGAAACCATGATCCGCAACGGTCGCGTGACGATTGACGGTCGCCGCGCTCAATTAGGTGACAAAGCCGACCCTGCCCGCGATCGCTTGACAGTAGATGGGGAACTCCTAACTCCCGACACCCGCCCTGCACTCCGTTACCTGTTGCTCAACAAGCCGGTTGGCGTCGTGTCTACCTGTCGCGATCCCTACGGGCGGCAATCCGTCCTAAATTTACTCCCGACCGATCTCCGTAATGGTTGGGGCCTGCATCCAGTCGGACGACTCGATGCAGATTCCAGCGGCGCAATACTCCTGACGAATGATGGCGAGCTGACGCTGCGACTGACCCATCCGCGATATCACCTACCGAAAACGTATCGGGTTTGGGTCTGCGGCAAACCGTCCGATTCTGTGTTAAAAAAATGGCGGCAGGGAGTTCTTCTCGATGGTCGGCTGACGCTGCCTGCACGCGTGGCGGTAGTTCGCTCGTGCGAGCGTCAGACCTTACTAGAGATTGTCTTGACCGAGGGGCGCAACCGCCAGATCCGTCGGGTGGCCGAGCAATTGAGACATGAGGTTCGCACGCTGGAGCGCATTGCGATTGGTACAATCGCCCTCAATGCTCCAGGACAAACGCCCTTGTCGCGCGGGTGCTATCGCCCGCTCAGCGATCGTGAATTACGTTGGCTGCGCTGCTGCGTCGATCTAAATGCCGCACGAACGCCGCATCCACCAGGGGATCCAGCTTATGAGAAACAGCAAGACAGACCTGCGTCAGGAGCAAGCGATCGCGCTCTGCGAAATCGGCGCGCGCGTGCGTCAGGAACGGGAAGCAAAAGGTCTCACAATCAATGAAATCGCCGCTCAAACTCGCATTCAATCTCGTTTGCTAGATGCGATCGAGTCCGGCGATCGCAATCATTTGCCGGAGCCCGTTTACGTGCGCGCTTTGATCAAGCAGTTTGGTGATGCTGTCGGTCTGAACGGTGCAGAGCTGTCGCGGCATTTTCCCACCGATACGTTTGGGAGTCAGGCCGTGCGCTCTTCGTGGCGACAGCTTCCAGCCGCGCAACTGCGGCCGCTGCATCTCTATGCTCTTTACATCGCCTTAGTTATTGCGAGCGTTAGCGGTTTGCGTTATTTCATACAGAGAACTGCACAACCGACGCGTCTGCCGCTGCCCGTTCCTGGTGATGTCATCGCGCGTACTCCCGAAGACCCCTCGACTGCATCGGTATCCAAGCCGCAGGTCGAAGTAGCTAACGCCCCCGGTCACTCAGTCACCGTTGCCATTGCAATCAAACAAGATGCTTGGTTGAGAATTGTTGCCGATGGCGAGACAACCTATGAAGGCATCATGACAACTGGTGAGGAGCGCACGTGGACGGCTGAGGAGCAGCTGACAGTGAGGACAGGCAATGCTGGCGGAGTGGTGGTTGCTTTTAACAAGAACGATCCAGAACCCCTAGGTAACCCGGGTCAGGTTCAAGAGGTAACGTACCAGGTCAATTGATGAGGGCAAAGAGGGTACGCTCGAGCGGCAATCGAGCCGGATGCAACCGTGTGCTCACTTGCGGGCTCGCCATGCTGCACGACTCCTCCGAGTCAATTTAGCCCCCATGACTTGCAAAGCACATGCTGCTGCCAGTGAACCCTCGAACGCTCGCGCTGTGCCAACACGACGAAACGCTTGGTTGGCGACCCGCTCGAAACGAACTCGAATCGGGTCGCGGGCGTCAACCTCAGACTTATACCGCCGCAAGCTCTGGCTGAGGACGCTTGCTGCAGCGGATGTCCGCGATTGCCGCTGAGTAATCGTCTGCTTTGAAGACAGCCGAGCCAGCCACGACCGCGTTAGCCCCAGCTTCGAGCACCTGCCAGGTATTATTCGGTTTCAGTCCCCCATCGACTTCGATCCACGGGTCGAGACCGCGCTCCTCACACATAGCGCGCAGTTTCTGGATTTTGGGCAGGATTTCCGGAATGAACTTCTGACCGCCAAAGCCGGGGTTGACGCTCATGAGCAATACGAGGTCGCAGAGTTCGAGAACGTACTCGATCATCTCTAACGGTGTGGACGGGTTGAGCACGACGCCGGCTTGCTTGCCAAGGTCGCGGATCGAACCCAACGTGCGATGCAGGTGCGGGGACGCGTTGTGCTCGGCGTGAACGGAGATGATGTCAGCACCCGCGGCAGCAAAATCTTCTACGTATTTCTCCGGCTCTACAATCATCAAGTGTACGTCCAGTGGCTTGCGGGTCAGGGGACGAATTGCTTGGACGATCAGCGGCCCGATGGTTATATTCGGGACGAAACGACCGTCCATCACGTCCACGTGAATCCAATCGGCACCGGCGGCATCGACAGCTTTGATTTCTTCCCCCAAGCGGCTGAAATCTGCCGATAGGATAGAAGGGGCAATGACGACTTGCTTCTCTGTCATGGTTGATAATTTGGCTCGAAGCCTGGTTACTAAACTTATCCGGCCCGCATCAGGTAACGATATTAACAAAGTATTCACATTCTTCTACGTTTCGGTCCGGCCGGCAACTGCAGGCAAAATGCCAGCTCGAGCGCCCCGAAAGCAGCGATGGCGGCCCGCCCTTGCCACGGCAGTTGGAACGCTTGCAGCGCTCGCGATAGGCGAACTGGCCATGGGAGAGGCAGCAGTTGCTTTAGAGGATTCAGTCGGCGATCGCGGTATCGGCGCGCGGCAGCTACATGCTCAGCCTTACAACCTAACCGGGCGGAAGATCGCCATCGGACAAGTCGAAGTCGGCCGGCCGCAGGCAGTCGGTTTGGATAAAGGCACGTGGTACGGCACATTTCTCAACGTGGTAGGCGCGTTCTATCGAGATCGCCCGGCGGTTGCGAACGAGCACCTCGATGCCCACGCGCAGTTGGTAGCAATGGTGATGGTCAGCCAGGACAAGCGTCTGCGGGGCGTGGCTCCGGGCGCGCATCTGTTCTCGGCAGCCCTCGGGTCACTGCAAGGAGCGGGGCAACCGGAAGAATGCCTGACTACGCAGCACGTTGCCGAGCAAAATGGTAATGACGTCCGGGCAATCAATTTCAGCTTCGGCGATGCGCTGGCGCGGGACCCGCGCGAGAACGCGCGGCTGGATGGTAACGCGTTGCTGACCCAATGTGTAGATTGGTCGGCACGCGTCCACGATACGCTGTATTCAATCGCGGGCAACCAAGGCCGCGGCGGCATTCAGATTCCCACCGATAACTACAACGGCATCAGCATCGCTTATACGGCACGGCGCAATGGCGAATTCGCCAAAGTGGATTTCGCCAATCTCAGCGCCCGACCTGAAGGCATCGGACGGCGGTTGATCCGGCGCGAAATCAATTTCGGTCCGCGCCGTTCGATTTCGCTGGTCGCGCCGGGCAGCCAAATCGAGCTGCTCGACCTAGACGGCGACGTCACCCGCGCGAGCGGGACGAGCTTCGCCGCGCCGCACTTAACCGCCACCGTGGCTCTGCTTCAGGAATACGGCGATCGCGTGTTACACCAGTTGCGCGGGACTTACCCGGACCCGCAACTGCCACCTTGGAGCGATGCTTCGCGCCAGCACGAGGTGATGAAAGCCGTGTTGCTCAACTCCGCCGAGAAGGTCCGCGATCCAGGAGATGGCAACTTGTTGGGCATGGAGCGCACGGTGATGACCAAAACCGGCGACACCTGGCTCGACTCCGATGCCGCCAGCGACCCGGAAATCCCGCTGGACCTCCAACTTGGGACCGGCCAACTCGATGCCTTCCGCGCCTACCAACAATTTGCAGCCGGTCAGTGGTCACCAGATGCACTCGTGCCGCCGCGTGGCTGGGATTATCGCGAGATCGAGGTCAGAACCGCGCGGTTCTATAAACTCGCGCAGCCACTACCGGCCGGAAGCTTTGCTGCCATCACGATTGCCTGGGACCGCTTGGTGGAGCTGCAAGATCGCGATGGCGACGACCGCTACGACATAGGCGAGACGTTCCGAGATCGCGGCTTGAACGACCTCAACGTTTATCTGGAGTCGATTGCCGGGACTGGCGATCGCGCCATTGCCTGTGCTTCTGCCAGTCCGACCGATAGCGTCGAGCACATCTTCTGTCCGGTTCCACAATCTGGTCGCTATGCCATCCGTGTCGAATTCGCGCGCCAGGTCAACGAGCCTACCCAGGTCTTCGCGATCGCCTGGTGGACGGCACCGGTTGGGTTCGAAACACCCGAGCCAGCGGGACGATTTGACCCTTCCGAGCTTCTGGAGCACTAGCGGCGCAAGATCCAAGTTGGGTGCTAGGGATCTATTGCGAGGCATTGTCCACTCTGGTCGAACAACGCTACGCATAAGATGGCTCTCGCCAAAAATCTTCTAGGTTTTCCCAATAGAAGCAGGTCTTATGATTTTCTGAAGGAGTTTGCAGCGGCTTATCCGCGGGACCTGCACGTGATGCAGGTCGATGGAGCGAGAGCGCACCGAGCGGGAGAGCTGCAAGTGCCGGAGAACGTAATATTGATGTTTCAGCCGGCTTACAGTCCCCAGGAGAATCCAATGGAGCTGTGCTGGGAATGGCTAAAGAGCGGACTGAAGTGGCTGAACTGCAGCCACTTGGAGGAACTACGAGAGAAGCTCAGGAAGCCCTGCAGCTGGCGGGACGGGACCTCATCGCCTCAGTACCGTGTGGCGTTGGCTCATCGACCAGCTATCCGCGTCAGGACTTTGAGGAATTGGTATCAGTACATTGTTCACTCTCGCTTACACCAGCTTGCCAATCTGCTCGTCCCTTCCGCCGAATACCTCGGCTACGCAGAAACGGAGCAAGGATTTGCCCTGCACGTATTAACTGACGAAGGCGATCGTCAGTGCTTAGTCGTGGATCTTCAAGGAAATCCGATCTGTCGCGGGCCGGTCCACCAAACCAGTCCGTTTCGACTGTTCTCGGGAGTAATGTACTGAATTGCTGATGGGCTGCTAGAACTGCATGGCATGATTGCCGATAGCCGAGCCCGGAAATATTTGTCTGGGTGCATGCATGTGTTATGCGCGCGAACGAGTCCGAGTCAAAATTAATTAATCGACGCTCAAGTCAAACGGCAGGCGAGCATAGATTCCTCGTGGGTCGTTAAGCTGCTGAAATTCCGTTACGAGTCCCTGCAGGTGTTCCCACTCCGATCCTAGAGGACCTGCCGAAGTGCTGAGCTTGAGGGGAGTCGTGTGGGCGGCCAGGCGCTGTAGTAAACGTTCCTCGAAGGTTGTGCGGCGCGGATACTCTACGACGTCCCAGTTATCTTCCAGATCGGCTTGTTCTGCCGCGTAGGCGATCGCTGCATCGAGTCCGCCGATGCTATCGACGAGTCCGATGTTGCGAGCTTCGCTTCCAGACCAAATGCGTCCTTCGGCAACTTCGGCAACGCGATCGCGCGGCATCGAGCGGGCTTCAGCCACAACGGTCAAAAACTCGTCATAGATGCGATCGGCAAGCATTTGGAGGACTGCTAGCTCTCGCTCGGTTTTCGGGCGGGAAATCGTCGCACTTTCAGCCAGCTCCCCCGTACTCACACTGCCCCAGGTGATTCCATTGTCGTTGGCTAGCTCTTGCACGTTGGGCGAGAGCCCGAAGACGCCGATCGAGCCGGTAATCGTATTCGGTTCGGCAAAAATGTGCGCACCCCCCGTTGCAATCCAATACCCGCCGGAAGCAGCGACGTTCCCCATCGAAACGATAACGGGCACGTTTTCGCGGGCGAGGGCGACTTCGCGACGAATGATCTCAGATGCCGTCGCGCTACCGCCAGGGCTATTGACACGTAAAACAATCGCGCGGATGTCATCGTCGTAGCGCAATTTGCGAAACACCTTAGCAAAGCGTTCGCCGCCAACTGAATCGAGGGTTCCATTCCCGCTAACGATACTGCCTTCGGCGTAGACAACCGCAATCTTTTGCGAGGAGCCAATCGCGATTTCGGTGCTGCTGGAATCGGCGTAGGTCCCAATGGGTATGAGGGGCAGTTCGCCATCCGGACTGTCGGTTAGATCGCGGAGTTCGGCTTCCAGGCGATCGGGGTAATCAACTTCATCGACCAAGCCGGCCCCTAAAGCCGTTTCTGGCAGCAAAATTGCCTGCGTATCGGTGAGAGCTTGAAGGACGCTTGGTTCGAGTTTGCGACTGGTTCCGACCGTTGTCAAAAACTCGCCCCAGAGATCGTCTAAAAGTGCGACAAGCTGCGCGCGGTTTTCCGGACTCAAGTCTTGGCGGATAAATGGTTCGACGGCAGATTTGAATTTACCTACACGGACGACTTGAATGCCCACACCGAGCTTTTCCAGCAAGCCCGCAAAAAAAACTGGCTCAGAACTCAATCCATCCATGGTGAGCGAGCCGAGTGGGTGCAAAACGATGCGATCGGCAAGCGAGCTGAGGTAGTACTCGCGCTCGCTCCAATCGATGTCGTAGGCGAAAACTTGCTTGCCCCCCGCGCGAAATGCTTCCAGCGCTGCGCGCACTTCGCTCAGGGTTGCATAACCGGTAGTGCTGCTGCCCTGACTGCCGTCGAGCAAGATGGCTACGATGCGGTCGTCCTCAGATGCTCGCTCGATAGCACCGACGACCTGCCGGAGCGCCAGCGCTCGCTGCCGATCGCTGTCTAGGGCACCGCCCAAGCTCAAAACCGGCCTCGTGTCGCTGATGGGTAGGTTCAGATCGAGGAGGAGCACGGACTTAGCGGCAACGCGCGGACCACTATCGCGAGAGGCAACGGCCATCGCAAGAACGAGTAAACCGCCAAAACTCAGTCCCAAGAAGAGCGCAAAGCCGATGACCGTGCCGAGGGCACTGGCGAAGGTTTGTCTGAGGAATTGACGCATTATGAACCCAGAATAGTAGGGAGGATGAGTTGAGTGACGACTGGCAGCTCTGTGTGCGGTCAAGCGCTGCTCTGCACGCCACTTAGCGTAGTTTAAACGCACGGTTTGTCCGCCAGGCAGGGCTGGTGGCGAGATTCCAAAACAGCAGCGGCCGCAAATAACTCGGTATTGCTCGGGAAGTTCCGCACAATCGCCGCCAATGTTTGGCGAACGCGAGCCGCACTTAGTGCTGGTTTGACACCACAGTTCTGCGAGCGACTCGTGTCGGTGGAGCAACTGCCCGCTAGCAATGGCTCGAACAGAAACTCGGTTATTAAAACACTCTTAAGGACTTCCCACTCGTTGCATGCAGCCGCCAAACTTGAGATTGTGCTGACAAGTTGTACGGCAAGCCCAAAGGACTGTTGTCAATAAATTGTCGAAAGTTTCAGGCTACCTTCGGTTTGCACGAACTGCAGGAGTCTTTTGATGATTGCTGAAGGTCGGTTTTAGCCAAATCCTTTGCAGTTGTCAGGAATGTACTCTTGGCGGCGATGAAACAGCACTAAACCCCTACCTTATCGATGCGGTCGCATTGGCGGCTGCAGGTTGCTCTATCGCTTCCGAATCGTGCTTCCGGGCAAATTGATGTCAGCAACAAACGACTTCCTAACATCGATTTGCATGCGTTTAGAGCGATCCCGAACTTCGAGTTCATGTCCGGATCGCAGTAACAAATAAAGTTTGATAGGAGAGGGTTAGTGATGACATTGAAGACGCGTTGTCTTGCCGAGCTGATCGGCACGCTTTGGTTGGTGTTAGGCGGGTGCGGTAGTGCTGTGCTTGCGGCCTCGTTCCCGTCCGGTGACGCTACCAATCCAGTAGGAATTGGCTTTCTCGGCGTTGCCCTTGCTTTCGGCTTAACGGTGATGACGATGGCTTACGCGATCGGTCACATCTCGGGGTGCCACCTCAATCCGGCGGTTTCCTTCGGATTATGGGCGTGCAAGCGATTCCCCGGCAGCGAGTTGCTTCCCTACATATTCGCGCAGGTTATCGGGGCGAGCATTGGAGCGCTAATCGTGCTCGTCATTGCCAGTGGCAGCGTCAGCGGTATCGACCTCAGCAGTGCTAACGCGCTTGCTTCGAACGGCTTTGGTGAAGCTGGCTCGCCGGGCGGCTATTCGCTACTGGCTGGAGCGGTGAGTGAGATTGTCTTGACCTTCTTCTTCTTGGTTGCGATTTTGGGCGCTACCGATCGCCGCGCTCCTGTAGCATTGGCTCCGGCAGCGATTGGGATGATGCTGACGTTGATTCACCTCATCAGCATCCCAGTCACAAACACGTCGGTGAATCCGGCGCGCAGCTTTGGTCCGGCACTCATGGTGGCATTCTCCGGGAATTTAGTACCGCTGTCGCAACTGTGGTTGTTCTGGGTTGCACCCATTGCCGGTGCGATCGTAGCTGGGTTCCTATATCTGCAGATGTTCGAAGCATCGAGCTCCGATACTCCGATCGAAGATACTCCCGTCGAAGATACTCTGGTCGAGGAGTAACCCCTAGCCCGTGCCAGCTGGATTGGGATCCGCTGGTCGTTATCGATTCCACCGGGCGACGGCTTGGCATTCTTGCGCGTCTAGCGGTCGCCCGAGCTGGAGAACTGGAACTTTAGGCTCCAGCCGACCGGGATTTTTATCTAAGCCCGAGTATCTATGTCCGAGAGCCCACCCGTCTTACTCGTGCACGGAATTAATGACACGGCCGGCGTTTTCTGGCGTATGGCGGCATACTTACGCGATCGCGGCTGCTCTACTCATGCTCTCGACCTAACGCCCAATAACGGTGCAGCAAGGTTGGAAGTATTAGCCCAACAGGTTGCCGATCGCGCCACTCGCTTGCCAGCGGGTCCGTTCGACCTCGTTGGCTTTAGTATGGGCGGATTGATCGGTCGTTATTACTTACAGCGCTTGGGCGGCAGCCGACGCGTGCGGCGCTTTATCAGTATTTCCGCCCCTAATCGCGGCACGTGGTTAGCTTACTTAACGCACTTGCCCGGTTGCCAGCAGATGCGTCCCCAGAGCCAGTTCCTGAAAGACCTCAATGGCGATCTTGCCTGGCTGAAGCAGGTGGAAACGACGGTATTTTGGACGCCATTCGACTTGATGATTCTGCCAGCCTGGAGTTCGGTCCTGCCGGGAGTCACCAGCACGCGATTGCCGGTTGCACTCCACCCGTGTATGCTGACCGACCGTCGCTGCTGTGCAGCTGTCGCCGCAGCGCTGACGTCATAGCGAGGAACCCGTTAGCGATCGCCGATCGCCACTAGCTCCCGGCAGCCGAAGATCGCCTCGTCGTGGCGGTAGACCTTAAACTCCAGCAGATTGTGGAATGGGTCTGCCAGGAAAAACGTGCGGTGTTCGGTTACCTCGCCGGGGAAGCGGTGCTTGGGGACTTGGTGGCACCCGAGCTGTTTTTCAGTGGCCCGCTGCCATATTGCTTCCCAGGCTGATTCGTCGGGCAGCACCATCCCGAAATGACGCGGGTAAACGCCCTTCTGCGGCGCGCTCGGCTCGTGCGTCACGTGGGCGACGAGTTGATGACCGTAGAAATTGAAGATGGCTGCACGATCGCTCTCGCGACCGACTGCACAGCCAAGACCCTCATTGTAGAACGCTTTAGCGGTGGGGATGTCGCCAACAGGAATTGCCAGGTGGAAGATCGGTGCATTCACAGGACCGTGCTCCGAACGCTGTGGTTATTCGCTAGGATATCGGACCCCCAGCGATCGCTATTGGGCTGGCAAGCTAGCTGGTCGACCTCGTTCCGGGTCTGGTCTGGTGCGACTTACTTGCACCTACCCTTGCGGATTCCCCAACGCGCGAGCCATATCGTCAGGATGTTCCGCATCCCCCAGCCCGATTGTCGGTCTTGCTGCTGGTGGAACCGAGGTCCGCTTCTACTCGACGGAAGAGTGAAGACCGACCATTAACCGACCGATCTTCGACCGATAACTGACGCGAGCGACACGCAATATGCAAGGGATTGATTGGGCGATCGTGCTGCTGTACCTGGTCCTGGCAATGGCGATCGGATTGTTGTTAGCGCGGCGCGGCTCCGGAAGCCTGGTGGATTTCTTCGTTTCGGGACGCAATTTGCCCTGGTGGCTGGCCGGCACCAGCATGGCCGCCACCACCTTTTCAATCGACACGCCGCTCTATATTGCTGGCGTGGTTGGAACGCGCGGTATCGTCGGCAACTGGGAATGGTGGAATTTTGGCATCGCACACGTGGTGCTAATTTACGTATTCTCCCGCCTGTGGCGGCGAGCGGAAATCGTCACCGACGCCGAACTGACCGAGATCCGCTATGGCGGGCGAATGGCGGCAGTATTGCGTGCGACCAAAGCCTTCTTGTTTGCCGTACCGATCAACTGCATCGCGATTGGTTACGCCATGCTGGCGATGGTCAAAGTCATCGATGCGCTAGAGCTATGGCAAAGCGTCGGAATTGATGGCGATGACTTGAAGCTCCTGAGCGCGATCGGCGTCAGCGTTTTGGTGCTGGCATATTCAGGCTTTTCGGGCTTATGGGGGGTCGTAGCAACGGATTTGTTCCAGTTCGTGCTAGCGCTGTTCGGCGCGATTGTCGTGGCGATCGTGTCCGTTAACTCCGTCGGCGGGATGCACGAGCTGATTCCTGCCTTACAAGCAATTGGCGATCGCGACCTGCTGAGCTTCGTACCGCTAACCCGCGGTGATGGCGGTTTCCTCGGATGGACCTGGAGCGACGCCGCCGGTATTCCAGCAACCACCTTCGCAGCCTATCTGTTCGTGCAGTGGTGGTCGTTCCGGCGTAGCGATGGCGGCGGCGAATTCGTGCAGCGCCTGGCTGCTGCCAAAGACGAAGCGGCTGCCGAACGGGCGAGCTGGTGTTTCAACATCCTGCACTACATCGTCCGCACCTGGCCGTGGGTCGTCGTGGCGTTGGTGGCCGTCGTCGTGTACCCGAACCTAGAAGACCGCGAGTTGGGCTATCCGAAACTGATGTTGGATTTCCTGCCGCCGGGGTTGCTAGGCGTCGTCGTGGCATCGCTGGTGGCCGCGTTTATGAGCACGGTGTCCACCTCGATCAACTGGGGTGCGTCGTATCTCACCAATGACCTGTATCGACGCTTTTTGCGACCGGCAGCATCGCAGAACGAGCTAGTAAATGTTGGGCGCGCGGCATCGGTGTTGGTAACGGCCCTCGGCGCGATCGCCGCCTTCTTCGCCAGCGATGTCGCTACCGTGTTCCGACTTGTAATTGCGATCGGCACGGGTCCAGGGCTCGTCTTGATCCTGCGCTGGTTCTGGTGGCGTATCAATGCTGCTGCCGAGCTAGCAGCGATGGTTGCCGGTTTCGCGATCGGGTTGGCGACGAGCGTCAATCCAGACCTAATCGATATCTTCCCGAGTTTTGGTGCGCGCCTGCTGTTTATTTCCGGGGCAACCGCCGTCATTTGGATTGCGGTCATGCTTCTGACACCCCCGGAATCCGATGACACGCTCGATGCTTTCTACGCTCGCGTGCGCCCGAGCGCCCTCGGTTGGCAGCGGCAACGCGATCGCACCGGTCTGGAGCCACTTCAAGATCTGCGACAAGAAGCCCTGCGCGTCCTCGCAGCAATTTTGTTGCTGTTCGGATCCATGCTCGCGATTGGCGGGTTCTTGCTGCTGCAACCGCTCACGGGCTGGGTATCGTTATTAGCGGCAGCGATTGGTGGCGTTTGGTTGCGCCAACTCGGCAAGCGCCAGCTCCGCCCGATGCCGCGTCCAGGTCTCGACGACGAGGATATTTACGAGCACTAGCTTGTCTACCCGCACGATCGTCTCCGTGCTTGCTTCACGCTCCCGCCCGGCGGAGCATGTCGCGACATATCAAGGCGACATGACGACATCAGGACGTTTGGTAAATGAGGGCGATCGCTCGCCCAACTTAACTCCCCCAAGTTGGGACTGAAGGGTTCAGCGATCTGGTTAAAGCGATCTGGTTAATAAGAAGGTTATTGCCCGGTTTGGTATTAGACAAAAACCAATGCAATAAGGCACCTCTAAAAATTCGCTCAAGACCGAAGTCCGGCACTGCAGCACGGGCAATTTAGTCGACGTTAAATCACAATCCAGCAATTTTCCGAGGTGCACAATCTATGGTCGTTTTATACCAACCTTAGAAAGAGCTGTGAGAGATGGCAGATCGGGAATCCTTACTCCTCTGGATTGCTTGCCTCAACTGTCGTGGGCATTGTTCATATTGGTTTAAGTTCAAGCACTCTCGATCGTTGCAACCTAAATTCGGTCGTGGTAAAGAAATCTCTATGCGTTTGAACACATATTGACAGACGCACTTTCATTGACTGAGGCATTTTCACAGAGGCACTCAGGCAACTGGCGCTAGTCAGGAGTTCTGCATAACTCACATTGCTTTGTGCCCATCTCGCACAAGTGACCCTACATCCGCTCCAAGACCGAAATCCCCAACAGGGATAACCCGAGCTTCAGCGTACGTGCAGTGAGATCGGCAAGGGCAAGGCGAGACGTACGTGCCGGTTCGGCAGCTTGCAGAATTGGGCAGCGGTCGTAGAATTGGTTGAACTTCTGACTCAGCTCGAAGAGATACTGGCACAGGCGATTTGGCAGCAGCTCTTCCTCCACAGCCGCGATTGCGGTATCGAGCTGCAGCAAGTGCTTGGCTAAGATAAGCTCCGTTGCTTCCGTCAAGGCGATCGCGGCGCTGTCTGCGAGTTGGGTAAAGTCGATGCCACCTTTGCGACTGATACCTTGGACGCGCACATAGGCATAGAGCAAGTACGGTGCCGTGTTGCCCTGAAGCGCCAGCATTTTGTCGTAGCTGAAGATGTAATCGCTGGTGCGATTTTGGCTGAGATCGGCGTACTTGACGGCGCCGATCCCGACCGCGCGCGCGACCGCGTTGCGGAACCCCTCGCTTTCGTCGCGCTCCTCTGCCTGCAAACGCCGGTCGAGATCCTGACGCGCGCGAGCGATCGCCTCGTCGAGCAAATCCTGCAAGCGCACGGTATCTCCGGAACGAGTTTTCAGCTTCTTACCGTCCGGACCGCATACCAACCCGAACGGGACGTGGACGACGCCCACCGTTGCCGGCAGCCATCCGGCTCGACGCGCCACCTGGAATACCTGTGCGAAGTGGTTGGCTTGACCGGCATCAGTCACGTAGATGATGCGATCTGCCCCGTCCCGCTGGATGCGGAAGCACAGTGCTGCTAGGTCGGTTGTGGCGTAATTGTAGCCACCATCAGACTTCTTCACGATCAGCGGCAGGGGATCGCCCTCTTTGTTCGTAAAGCCCTCGAGGAAAACAACCTGAGCGCCGCGGTCTGTTTTCAACAACCCCAACCGATCGAGATCCCGCACCACATCCGGCAGCATGGGGTTGTAGAACGATTCTCCGCGCTCGTTCAAGCTCACATCCAGTAAGTCGTAAACGAGCTGAAACGCAATGCGCGATTGCTCGCACAGCAGCTGCCAAGCGCGCAAGCTATCTTCCGCACCAGATTGCAGGGTGACGACTTCGGTGCGCGCCGTCTCGCGGAAGGTGTCGTCCTCGTCGAAGCGCTTTTTTGCTTGCCGGTAAAGCGTTACTAGATCGCCCAGCGCCAGCGCATTCGCCGTCCGCAACGCCTCGGGATAGGCTTCGCGCAGATAGGCGATCAACATACCAAACTGCGTGCCCCAGTCGCCGACGTGATTGAGCCGCAGTACGTCGTGACCGCGCCACTCCAGCACGCGGGCAAGGCAGTCGCCGATGATGGTCGACCGCAGGTGACCGACGTGCATTTCCTTTGCAATGTTGGGACTAGAAAAGTCGACAACGATCCGTTGTAGTCGTTTGACCGGCTCGATCCCGAGGCGCGGATCGCCCTGACATGCCTGCAGTTGCTCGGATAGAAACTCAGGCCGCAGGGTCAGGTTGATGAACCCCGGTCCGGCGATCGCGGGTGGCGTACAGAGATCGTCGACCTCAAGGCGATCGACAATTTGCTGGGCGATGTCGCGCGGCTTCTGTTTGAGAGGCTTGGCCAGCGACATGGCTACATTTGCCTGATAATCGCCGAATTGAGGATTGTTCGTCGGCGCAACGAGCGGGTCGGTGTCGGCAAATTCGTCACCGAAAGCTGCCGCGAGAGCCAGGGCGACGCGATCGCGCAACTGAGCGAGCAAAGAAGTCATAGGCGAATGCTGGTCGGGAATCGGGGCGGACCCAAAGATCACCCAGCAATTGTAGCGACAAGCCGTCGGCACCCCGACGCCAGTTCAGCGAGATCGCTGCGGTTGCAAGGTCGGTCTCGTTCCATCGGTCTACCAGCCCAAAGCCGGGAGCGGAAACTATTACCTGGACAGCAGCATCTTCAAGCATCAACGAACTTCAGCAAACTGCAAACAGTTTCTGCTTGAAGATCTTGAAGCCATTGCACTAGGTCGGGTTGCAATTGCAATTGCAGTCGCACGCGCGATCGCCGCAACAATCAGCAAATCAATTCCTATCGACTAGGAAGATCTCATCATTCCAATGCGTGGATGTTAATGTTTCGAAACGCTCGCCTGAGATGCATGCCAATAACGGGCAAGAAATCGGGATAATATCGGCTGCAAGGGATTGCACAATCCCAACCAAAATTTAAGAAAATATGAAAATTTTAGCGATTTCGTCTCCATTGCCTTACCCGCCCCATCATGGCGGTGGAATAAGCGCGCGTGCGTTCAATCTAATTCGCTATTTAAGCGAACGTCACGAGATAACACTCGTGACGCGTCGCTCGCCGGATGTCACTGACGATCGCTTGCAAGCTCTACGCGAGTGGGTCTGCGACTTAATTGTCTTCCCACAAACGACCACTGCCATTCCCAGCAGGAGTGTTATCGAACGCGCCAAACGCTTGGGGAGCTATCTCAAAAGCGGCACGCCACCCCAAGTACGATGGCACTACTCACCTCAAATGCAAGCATGGATCGACAACGCCGTGGGGTCAGAGACCTTTGACGTGCTGACATGCGAACATACTGCCGACGAGGTTTATGTGCGTCTGGACTGGCAGCAGCGTTTGCGGACGATACTCAACGTCCGCGGGTCTTTGTATGGGACGTGTCGGCAATATCTCGAGGCGATCGCGCAGGAGCGTAAAACCCTTCGCGATCGCCTCGATCTTCCGCTGCTGCGACGCTACGAGCAGCGATATTGCGAGAAGTTCTCTGCCGTTGTTGCGACAACACCAGAAGATCGCCAGCAGCTCAAGGCACTCAATCAGAACGCAAGGATTGCCGTTGTTCCTGACGGTATCGACCTACATCGATTTCCTGCGCCCGAGCTCGAACGCGAGCGAGCCCGTCTGGTCTTTCATGGTGCCTTCGAACGCATTACAGTTATCGAGGCCGCTCGCAGTTTGTGTACGAGTATATTCCCCGAGATTCGTCGCCGCTATCCCCATGCAGTCCTGGAGTTGATCGGCGATCGCGTCGGCGATTTCGTCGGCGACTGGGCACGCCAACCGGGTATTATCCTCACAGCTACCTCGGACGCACGCAGCGCCCTCCAACGCGCAACAGTTAGCGTACAGCCGCTGCCGTTTGGGTTTGGAATCGAGCAGTCAGTGCTAGAAGCAATGGCGGCCGGTATCCCGGTTGTTGGCAGCGATCGTGCCCTAGAAGGACTGCCGGTAGACGGTCCGGGCGTGCCCCTAGCAGCGATGCGTGCCGAACGTCACGAAGAGTTCGTTTACGCCATCGGTCGCTTATTGCAAGATGTTAATCTGCAGGCCAGATTAACCGCAAATGCCCGCTTGTTAATTACCAAAGAGTTCACCTGGCAGCAAATTGGCGCGCGCTACGAACAGGTGGTTGCCGCAACGGCACGTTCGCTTTACCACTAGACATTAGCGAACCGAGCACAGTATCTTTACACGCAACATACACGCAACATAAAGGCACACAACGCCAAGGATAGAAACTCGACAGTGGGAGACGACAGGGGGCTCATCCACGCGATCGGGATACACGCGCTTGCCGGAGTCACCAAACCTCATTGTTCGGAGTACGCCTCAAGTGAGTTTCTCCGCCAGTGAATACTCCGGAATGGTTGCAGCGCTGACGCCAAGATAGCGCTCGATTAGGGCGACGATGCGTTCCGCCGCCCGACCATCGCCAAATGGGTTGACCGCTGTCGCCATTGCCCGATAGGTCTCGGCATTGGCCAGTAGTTCGCTCGCTGCTGCAACCACGCTTGCCGTATCGGTGCCCACGAGCCGTGCCGTACCGGCTGCAATTGCCTCAGGGCGCTCGGTTGTCTCGCGGAGTACCAGCACGGGTTTACCCAAACTCGGTGCTTCTTCTTGCAACCCACCCGAATCCGTGATCAGCAGCGAACAGCGCTGAATTGCGCCGACGAGCTGTGCGTAATCTAACGGCTCGGTAAGGAACGCGCGTGGATGGCGCTCCAGTGTCGCGCGGATCGGCTCCCGCACAATGGGGTTGCGATGCATCGGCAGCAACAACGCCGTATCGGGAAACTTGTTGAGAATCGTTTGGAAGCCGGACAGAATCGCTTGCAGCGGTTCGCCCCAATTTTCTCGGCGGTGAACGGTTGCCAGCAAGACGCGATAGTGCTCCCAGTCCAGCCCATCAATGTGGCAACTTGGCTGCCGCATTGCGGTTGCTAACAAGGCATCGATTACCGTATTGCCCGTGAGGTGAACCGCCCCCGTCACGGCCGCCCGCTGCAAGTTTTCCACTGCAGCTGGAGTGGGTGCAAAGTGTAGCTGTGCGATCTGCGCGATCAACCGGCGGTTGGCTTCCTCAGGATAGGGGTTGAGCAAGTCATTCGAGCGCAAACCAGCTTCCACGTGTCCGACCGGAATGTTCTGGTAAAACGCCGCAAGTGCTGCAGCAAATGCCGTCGTCGTGTCACCTTGTACCACCACCAAGCGCGGCGGTTTAGATGTTTGCCACAAGCGCTCCAGCCCCTGCAGGCTGCGGCAGGTGATTCCCGTGAGCGTCTGACGATCGCGCATGATTTCTAAGTCGCAATCAGCTTGCAACTCAAATAAATCCATCACCTGCGCGACCATTTCCTTATGCTGGCCGGTCAAAACCACTTGGGTATCTAGTACGGAGCTGCGGCGGCAACGCGCGATCGCAGGTGCGAGTTTGATTGCTTCCGGGCGCGTACCGAGGACGATACAGATGGGAGCGGGAATCATAGCGCGGTTTCGCTCGAGGAGGCTTTATTCTGGGTAAAGCAAATAGTTGCTGACGCCTCCAATAGTAGTCGAGGTCGCAGCTTTAAAGGCTGCAGCATTTTGCCGGTCCGCGATCGCATCGCTTGTTTATCAGAAAGAGTTGTTTTCATCTCGTAGAAGTCTTGGCGATCGCATGCGATGTTATTAAACGTTTCGCGTGTCTCGACAACATTCCTTCTCAACGCCACTTGCGAACGCTCGACAGCAAACGCCTATATAGTCGACTGCCTCCACGCACGCAAAAAAAGTCCGGCGAAAGCCGGACTCTCTCTCTACCTTATCCCGAGTCTGAGCGGGTGCCCCGAGAAACTCGACGAACCCGCGCAGCCTTGTTAGCCCGCAACGCGGTCGATGCTGCAGGTTAGCGGGCAGGCGGCAAACTTAACCACCTCCAACTGACCGTCTTTTCCATGCAGCCAGTGCAACCAGCGCACATCGTGCGGGTGAATCCCTTTCAACGTTAGTACGGCAGCTCCAGCAAAAACAGCGAAAATACTACCTCCGATCAATCCACCTCCGACAACCAAAACTGCACTCGTCGGCAAAACAGATTGCAATGCTACTGCCAGGAGCATCCCGGCGGTCGAGGCAATTGCGACGAGGGGGAAACCAACTACGAGCAAGCAAATTGCGAGCGTAAAGCTCCACACCAAAAAGCTCTTTATCTGCATCAGTCCAGCCGTCCCTAATAGACTCCGCTCCTGAGCTAACTGCATTGCCTTAACCTCCTAATAAAATCGGTCGCGCGACCCGACCCCGCCAGTTTATTAACGCTTGTACGTTGCTATAAGGTGCAACGCTAGTAGCCATGAGTATAGAAAATCCTTAGGCAATACATGAGGAAAAGGCAATGAAAGTTTACAGTGTAACCGGTTTGTTTACATTTAATTTGGGCTTTTGCCCATAGATGGGCGCGCGTCAATAGTTGGCGATCCTCCTCGATGGCAAGATGCTTGGGCTTCTACCTGGTTGCACTCAAGGGCCCGTTTGCGTCTTCACGCGCAAGGAAGCCACGGCGTGTGCTCAACAAAACTTCAAAACTTAAAATGCCATTCTCATAAAATTTCAGGTTACGGGTGCGAGCTCGGAATTTTTTACTGAGAGGAGCGATTGAAGCTAGTGCTAAAGGTCTCATTCTTGCCAAAAAAAAGCTGCTATAAAGTTCGCAACATTCGATTGACCCCCCCGGTTTGTCAAATCGGTCGCTCGGTTATTGCACATTAATGTTGGGCGCGATTGCATAGGCGTATCAGCCGTAACGTTCCACACAACAAGATGGCGATCGCGCTCATAGTTCGTGGGGGCGTGGGATCCGCTCTATATCTGCGGGCTAATATTGTTGGAGAGTTTGTGTCGGCCGACCGCTGGGAAGCCGACCGCCTTTGCGTTCGAACAACCAGTCGCATTCCAGCAAGCAGAAACCATGGCCGACCAGCAGCAGCGCCGTCCGTCTACGCCTCCCCTCCCTCCGCGCGTCGCGTCGCGCATTCCGCCGGTTCCAGCGACGCAAATTCCCCCAACACCCAGGTCGACAACTGACAGGAATACCCCACTGCCGCCAGTGCCGGGTTCGAGCGGCGTCAAAAGCGAACTGACTCAGCAAATCGCACCGCTCGACCCAAGGTCTGCGCAAACCCGGGTCGCAAACCTGCCGGTTTCTCCCGGTGCACCGCGACCGACAGTTCCACCCCAGCTATCCACACCATCGAGCGTCGCACCGCCCCCACTCGCGGCGGCTACTCCCGCCACAAGTGGTTCCAAGGGCGCGTCGTTCTACCCGTTGCCACTCGGTCAACCGCGTTTGGCAGACATCATATATATGGCCTACGAGAACGGGTTCTCCGATATCCACATCAGCGTGACGGAAGCGCCTCGCTTGCGCAACCGCGGAGAGATGGACTACAGCGACTACCCCGAGACCGATCGAGCTACTTTTATGAGCTGGATACACGAGATCCTCAGTGAGGCGGATGTTGAGCGTTTCCAGAAGACCCTCGAGTACGACGGTGCAGCCGACTATGACTTTGCACGCGTGCGGATCAATATCTTTATGACCATGCGGGGTCCGGCTATGGTACTGCGGTTGATCCCGCTCAAAATTCTGACTATCGACCAACTGCGCTTGCCGCAAGTTTTTCGGGATATTTGCCACGCTCACAAGGGATTGATCTTGATTACCGGTCCCACGGGATCTGGAAAATCGACCTCGATGGCTGCGATGGTGGACTACATCAACAGCGAGATGCCCAAACACATCATTACCATCGAAGACCCGATCGAATTCGTGCATCGCAGCCGCAAGGCTTTGATCCGACAGCGGGAAGTTGGCTTGCACACCCACGAGTTCGATCGCGCGCTTAAATCAGCACTGCGTGAAGACCCGGACGTGATTCTCATCGGCGAGATGCGCGATCGCGAAACGGTGAACACGGCGCTGAAAGCCGCTCAGACCGGTCACGTGGTGATGGGTACGCTACACACCAACAGCGCGATCAAGACCATCGAACGTATCCTCGGTCTATATAGTGCCGAGGAACAACCAGCCATGCGTGTCGCGCTTGCCGAGTCGATTATTGCGGTTATCGCTCAGGGTCTGTGCCGCACCACCGATGGCAAACGAGCCGCGTTCCACGACATCCTTGTCAACACGGACACGATCAAGGACTACATCCGCGACGGTAAATACGATGAGATCTTGCCGCTTATTAAGGACGGCGAGTACGACGGCATGATCACGATGAATCAGTCGTTGTTCAATCTTTACCAAGAAGGGCGCATTACAGAGGAGGCGGCGCTCGAATGGTCGCCGACCCCGAACGAGATGGCGCAGATGTTGCGCGGTCGCGTCTGATGGCAAGCGCATTGCATCCAGTGAGCGTTCCGGCAGCACGCACATCTAAGGACATTGCGCTGTTCACGCCAGCAGGTGACCTGGTGTACTGCTGCGATATTGAAGCGAGCGCGCGCTGGCATGCCGATCTGTGCGTTCAGTTGCAGGAACTGCTAGGCCTGCCAGAGCCGCCGCACTTTCTCGTTCCCAGCCACACGGCGACAATCGTGCGCTGGCTCGATCCGGAAACTCAGCAAGTGGTTAGTGCGGCCGAGCTGTATCCTCCAGGCTGGCAGCATCGTTCGTTGTTGTCAGCGGCGTTCGGCTTGGCTAATAATGACTGGCGCGTGCTGCCTTGGCAGGAGGAGTGTTGCGACCCACTATTGTTGCAGGCACACCGAGGTCGCTTTCCGCAGTTGTGGGATTGCCACGAAGCGATCGTGCAATGCACGCTCTCGGAAGCCTTGTTACCGACGGCAGCGGTATCTGTGTCCGAGAACCAACTAACAGGTGCGATCGCGTCGCCTACGGGGTATGTCCTGCGTCTGTTTGTCTCCGGGCGCAGCCCACTGGCCGAATCGATTTTGGCAACCTTGCACCAGTTGCTCGACCGCCGCTTGCAGCAGCCTTACACGCTGAAGGTCGTCGATATCAGCAAGCATCCCGAGCAAGCCGAACTGAATCAGGTATCGGCGACGCCCACGCTCGTGCGGGTTTGGCCGAAGCCACTTCGGCGGATTGTCGGCGGTTGGGATAATCTACAACGCTTGCTCGACCTCGTCAGCGCAACGTAGGCCCAATGCCCTGCTAGCTTTGTTTGCAAGCAGCACTATGGGGGCGTCGAGAATTTGCGGGAAATTGCCAAGATTACTGCTGACAGCATCTGAATTACACTCTTAGGTGATATCCGGACCGGTTTCGGAATGATGGCTGCGCGGCGATCGCGAACGTGGCAGCAGGAAACAACAGGAGAACGGCAGCAGGATGCATCTGGTAACCGGAGCAACGGGGCAAGTCGGGCGGCGAATCGTGCGGTTGATACGCGATCGCGAGGAACCCGTGCGAGCATTCGTGCGGTTGAGCGCGCGGTATGGCGAACTCGACCAACGCGGCGCGGAGATTTTTGTCGGGGAACTCGAGGACACCCGCGATATTCAACGGGCATGCCGAGGCGTGCGCGTTATCCTCAGCACTCACGGCTCTACAGGCAATCCCCAGCGCCTCGATTACCGCGCCAACATTGAATTAATCGATGCAGCAAAAGATAATGGTGTCGAACATTTCGTGTTTATTTCCGTGCTCGGGGCCGACCGCGGTTATGAAGACGCGCCTATTTTCAAGGCCAAGCGCGAGGTCGAAAAATACCTGGCTGCGAGCGGGCTTAACTATACAATCTTGCGGCCCTCGGGTTTAGCGTCCGAACTGATTGCATCGGCAGAACGATGCCGCGATTCGGGCATTTACGTCCTCGTGGGTGACCCAGGAAACCGTACCTCGATTGTCAGTACTGACGACCTGGCTGATATTGCCGTTGCATCCATGACCGCTGAGGGAGCGAAGAACCGCACGTTTTCAGTCGGAGGTCCGGACGTACTCAAACGCGAAGATATCCCGAGCGTTTACGGACGTATTCTCGATCGCGAACCGGTCGTTATTAACGTACCGCTTCCGGTCGTCGATTTCGTGCGAGCGGGGGTCGGCTTTTTCGACACCGACCTACAGTGCAACCTCGGTACGTTTAGAACGCTCCTCGCTAACGAGTTTTACTGCACTCCTGAGGAAATCGAACTCTTGGAATCGACCTTTGGACTCAAACTCGAATCCCTTGAGGGTTTCCTGCGCCGTTACTTGGGTTTCTAACCTGCCTGATTTGTGAGCAAGTTAGTTGTAACGCCAGCAATTCGCTTACTCAGGGGTTTCTCCCAAGGAAGTCTGATGTAGATTTTCCACTTGCTACCAGGGAAGGGCTGCTCTATTCAGATAAAACCTGTCTGTTGAGATGAGGTTTGGACCGGACAGGGTGCGAGGGCGAAGGCTCATTCGCGATCGAGCACGATGCGATAGCGAGCTTTACCGGCACGCAGGTGGTCGAGTGCTTCGTTAACTTTGCTCATTGGGAAATGCTCGGTTTTCGGTTTAATCTCGTGGCGGGCAGCAAACTCCAGCATTTTCAAAATCGTCGCCGGGCTGCCGACGGGGGAAGAGGAAACAGACAGCTGGGCAAACAACATCGGTGTCACATTAAGGTCGAGTGGCTGAGGAACGACCCCGAGAACGTGCAGGCGACCGCGCGGCTTAAGCGTGTTGAGATAGGCATTCCAATCCAACTTCACGTTCACCGTCGACAGTAAGAGGTCGAAGCTCCCCGCTGCCGCTTCTATCGCTGCCGGATCGCGGGAGTTAAGCGTATCGTGTGCTCCTAGCTCCAGCGCTTCTTGCTGCTTCGAACCGCTTGAGGTAAAAGCCGTTACCCGACAGCCCCACGCCCGCAAGAATTGCAGAGCCAAGTGACCCAAGCCACCGATGCCGATAACGCCAACGCTCGACGTCGGGGCGAGGTCGAACTGTACTAACGGGTTAAATACCGTAATCCCACCGCAAAACAAGGGACCAGCTGTGGGCGCGTCGAGGTGACTGGGAAGTTTGAACGTGCTGACTGCCTGTGCGCGGACGATGTCAGCAAAGGCACCGTGTCGACCGACAATCGTACTCTCAGCAGTTCCGCACATGTTGTGATGACCGCTCAGGCACTGGACGCAGGTCATGCAGTACCCCGCGTGCCAGCCCAACCCCACCCTATCTCCGATCTGAAGGTTCGTGACGAGATCGCCGAGGGCTGCAACCGTCCCAATCGCTTCGTGGCCGGGCACGAACGGATACTGGGTCATCCCCCACGCGTTTTCCAGCATGCTCAGATCGCTGTGGCAAATGCCGCAACTTTCCACGGCAATGTCGACATCGTAAGGACCGATCGACCCCAACTCGTACTCGAACGGTTCGAGCAAGCCGTTTTCTTCTGTAGCTGCGTAAGCACGAACAGTTGTCATAAGTCCGTTTCTGTGTATGTTGTTCTGTGCAATATCCACGCATTGCCCGCTCTTGCAGCTACTGCCTGGTGCCAGCAGTCGCTCGCCAAGAACAGCTAACTGTTGCCCAAGATACGCAGCGATGTTGCTATAGTCAACTAGTTTACTTTTCGTAATCAGTTGAAGACAATGGGGGGTATCGCGATAAAAACTCATAACGATAGGCACGAAGGCGCAACTTGACCTGTCCCAATCTAAGTCTGATAGAGCAGGGAAGGCGTATTCTGTCCGGCAAGTGGAAGGGATCGATTTTATGGCACCTCAAAGACGGTCCGGTTCGATTCAACGTTCTGGCACGAAAGCTGGGGTGCGCGAGCAAGAAAGTAGTAGCTCATCCCCTCAAAAAAATGGAGGATATTGGGTTAGTCCAACGCAATGTAGGTGGCACGAAAGCCCGTTGCCGCGACTTACGAGATAACCGGCTTCGGTCGAACTGCGTTTGGATTATCGAACAGTAAAAAACTGGACAATCGAACAAGAGATTTAATGTTTTGGGCAGGAAAATTAAAGGTCGGATCGTATGTCTTCAGACCCGCAAACATCCGGTGCGATCGCCACATATTCCTTTGTGCTCTGGCGATCGTCTCAGTTTATTGGATCATGAATCGTTAAACCTGAAGTGTATTTCTATGAAGTGTGCATTGATGATTGTAAAGACTGCATGGAAACTTATTCACTAAATGTTGATATGAGACCAATGATGATGTGCTTGCGCACAATGATGCGCGATCGCCTTACGGACTATACAAAAGCGGAGAAGCGAGCGTGAAGCGACTGATTTCCCTGGCCATTAGCCTCATCATTCTCTGCATCATTTACTTCAAGATCGATACCCGCGAACTGCTAGAGGTGTTCCGAACCTGCAATCCTACTTGGATGGCGATTAGTTTGGCAATGGTCGTGCCGCTGACGACGTTCACGGCATGGCGATTGCAGCAACTAGTTCCGCACGGCGTTCGCCTTGGTTTTGGCGAGTCCAACCGATTGATCCTGGCAGCAAGCGTCCTCAACATGGTGCTGCCTTCGAAGATGGGAGACTTGGCAAAAGCATACTTTATGAAGCAGCGCGGGCATTTAGATGGGTCGCTAGCATTTTCCCTCGTCGTTTTTGAAAAAACCTGCGATCTGCTGTCATTGTTGCTGTGGTGTGCGTTTGGGCTTACCGTTTATCCTGACAAGAACTGGCTGTTTTGGTTGCTCGCAGCGAGTGTTGCCGGTGGCTTGATTGTAGGACTTTTGCTCCTCGGGTCGCGATCGCTCGCCCAGATCTTCTTTCGTGCGCTCAAGCGCTTCGCGCCAAAGTCCATGCGTGAAAAACTCGACAGCTTGCAGATAGCCTGGAACGAAATGCATGCCTACTTTTGGCAAGACAAACGGCAGCTTACTAAGATTGCAGCCACCTCGGTCTTCATTTGGTTCCTCCATCTGATGCAGATCTGGATGTTTACGCTCGCGCTGAATGCCGCCGTTCCATTCTTAGCCAACTTAGCGCTCGCACCGCTGGCAATTCTTGCCGGTTTGTTGCCCCTCACGTTCGCTGGTGTTGGTACGCGCGATGCAGCGATTATTGCCTTTTACCATCCTTATCTCACAGCTCCGGTCGCCGCCGCGTTGGGGTTGCTGTGTACCTCGCGATATCTCATGCCCGCGATCGCCGGCCTGCCGTTTCTCAACCAATACTTGGCGTTGGTTGCTACTCGCAGAAAATAACTTCTGAGGTCCTTCCGCACCACGGGAGGGTAGCCCCGTGAGGAGGAGAACTCGATGAATTTGAAGTTGCAGTCTTTGCACAGGTAATTTTGCTTGCCGAGTCGATCTCCGTGCTTGCGAGTAGTTTGAAGTGGGAGTCCTAGCACTTCATGGCTCTAGGCAACACGGAAGCTATTTTCTCACTCCGCCTGACCGTCTAGGTCACTTACGGGCTGCTACCCGCTTTGAACAGACATGAAGCCAATTAGTCCGGCTGCATGGCTAAACTGCACGACGAAGGGGTAATTGGCAGCGCTCGTCCCGAAATATGCGACAACATGCGACCCAAGTGAGGATGAGGGCATGATGATGGGCGGTACCGGACGGGGCTGGGGCGTGGAAAAAAACAGATACTGAAGGTTCAGGCGACATCAATTTTTGGGCGCTATCTATCCCTAGGTCACTTGCTACGATCCCTGCCCCGCAGCGGAAAAGATCAGTAGGACAGACGGTGACCGTACGTTAAAGCAACGAGACCGCCCGTATGGTCCAACGCTTAGCTACTACCGACTCGCAGCAACCACCAGTGGTTTCTGTCCACAATTTGACCACATTATAAAATCAAGTTACGAACGCCCGACGTCTGCTGCACCCTCTGCCGTCATGCTGAAACGCCTGCTCCATTCCGCCCCGCGCGATCGCTGGGAGGCCATCGGCGATCGCTTCGCGCACGTCGTCGGTAAAGACGGCGTCATTCGCCGCAAAGAAGAATTGCTGACCTACGAGTGCGACGGACTCGCCAGCTATCGCCAGCGCCCGGCGCTCGTCGTACTGCCTCGGTCTACCGAAGAAGTTGCCGCGATCGTGCGGCTTTGCCAGGAACTCGAGTTGCCCTGGGTCGCGCGCGGTGCCGGAACCGGTCTTTCCGGCGGCGCGCTGCCCGTTGAGGACGGCGTGCTGCTCGTCACGGCGCGCATGAAGCAAATTCTCGCAACCGACCTCGACAATCAGCGTGCGGTCGTTCAGCCCGGTGTCATTAACAATTGGGTCACGCAGGCAGTGAGTGGTGCGGGCTTTTACTACGCTCCCGATCCTTCCAGTCAAATCGTTTGCACGATTGGCGGGAACGTGGCGGAAAACTCCGGCGGCGTTCACTGCCTCAAGTACGGGGTCACCACCAACCACGTCCTCGGTCTTAAAGTCGTGACCGCCACGGGCGAGATCCTCGACCTCGGGGGCAGCGTTCCGGATATGCCTGGCTACGATCTGACGGGCTTGTTTGTGGGCTCCGAAGGCACCCTTGGTGTTGCCACGGAAATTACGCTGAGGATTCTCAAGACTCCTGAGTCGATCTGCGTGCTGCTTGCCGACTTCACCAGCATTGAGGCTGCAGGCGCGGCCGTGGCGGCAATTGTCGGTGCTGGCATCGTTCCCGCTGGCATGGAAATGATGGATAACCTCAGCATCAATGCCGTGGAGGACGTTGTTGGTTCCGGTTGCTACCCCCGCGATGCAGGCGCGTTACTCCTGGTCGAACTCGACGGGTTAGAACTCGAGGTCGCCGCGAATGTCGAACGCGTTGCCGGACTCTGTCGAGACAACGGCGCGCGCGGGATCCAGACGGCCTACGATGCCGAAATGCGCCAAAAACTATGGAAAGGTCGCAAAGCTGCCTTTGCCGCAGCCGGTCACCTCAGTCCGGACTACTTCGTTCAAGACGGAGTCATTCCGCGTACGCAACTGGTCTCGGTCCTGCGAGAGATTGAAGCCCTGAGCGATCGCTACGGCTACCGCATTGCCAATGTCTTCCACGCTGGCGATGGAAACTTGCACCCGCTGATCCTCTACGACAACAGCGTCGAGGGCGCGCTCGAAACCGTCGAAGAGCTTGGTGGCGAAATTCTCAAGCTCTGCGTGCGCGCGGGCGGCAGTATTTCTGGCGAACACGGTATCGGTGCGGACAAAAACTGCTTCATGCCCGACATGTTTAGCCCGATCGACATCGCCACGATGCTTGCCGTACGTCAGGCCTTCGACCCCAAAGGTCTAGCCAATCCCGGCAAGCTCTTTCCCACTCCGCGCACTTGCGGCGAAGCGGCGATTGCCAGGAAAAACAAGCTCTCTGAGGCATCGGTGGCGGCTGTGGAGGTCGATCTGTTCTGAGATTGCGAATTGCGATCGATGGAGTTCTCTGCCCCGATCGCACCGTTACCCGCTGCCGAATATTGGCTCAGATGGCACTCTCGAGCTATGATGATGAATCGCGGCTTGGAGAGATGGCCGAGTGGTTGAAGGCGCAGCACTGGAAATGCTGTATAGGGGTAACTCTATCGAGGGTTCGAATCCCTCTCTCTCCGTTCTACTTAAACCTGACGGGCAGCTGGCATCAGGGCGGTCTGCTGGTCTGGAGCGACCCTTGCGTTCGCGCGCTCGAGCTCTATAATTGACCTTTCTCGCGGTCGGCAGCGATCGCGGGGGCGAAAGATTAAGCTTGAGCAGACGCTATGAATAACCTGCACGGGGGCGACTTGTTGAGCCTCGCCGACCTCAACGCCGACGAGCTGCACGACTTGCTGACGCTGGCAGCTAAGCTCAAATACGGCGACCTACGACCGCGCTGCGACGGCAAGGTACTCGGCTTGTTGTTCTACAAAGCGTCCACGCGCACGCGCGTGTCCTTCAGCGTGGCGATGTGCCAGCTCGGGGGGCAGGTGATCGACCTCAACCCCAGCACTACCCAGGTCGGACGTGGGGAGCCGATTTCCGACACTGCCCGCGTGCTCGAACGCTATCTCGATATCCTGGCGATCCGCACTTTTGCCCAGCAGGACATCGCCACCTTCGCCGACTATGCCGATATTCCCATCATTAACGCACTGACCGACGTCTATCATCCCTGCCAGATTCTGGCGGACTTGTTGACCGTCCGCGAGTGCTTCGGAAAGTTGAACGGGCTGACCTTAACCTTCCTCGGCGATGGCAACAATGTCGCGCACTCGCTCCTCCTCGGTTGTGCCCTTACTGGCGTCAACATCCGCGTCGCCACGCCACCGGAGTTCAAACCCGATGACGCGATCGTTGCTCGTGCCCGACAGCTAGCAACCGACTCGACGATTGCGATCGTCGACGACGCCAAAGCTGCCGTTGAAGGCGCGCACGTCCTTTACACCGACGTGTGGGCGAGCATGGGTCAGGAAGACTCCGCTGTCGATCGCCTGCCCGTTTTCCAGCCCTATCAACTGAACAGCGGACTCGTGCAGCTGGCCGCACCCGAGGCGATCGTCCTGCACTGCTTGCCCGCCCACCGCGAAGAAGAAATTACCACCGAGGTCATTGAGGGCAAACAGTCGCGCGTCTGGGACCAAGCCGAAAACCGGATGCACGCGCAAAAGGCCCTGATCGCTAGCTTGCTCGGACTCGTGGTTTGAGCGATGGGCGAGAGCAGCCGACAAACAACCGAATCCCGCGCTTTGCGGCCCGAGCGACGCCCCTTTTCTGCCAGACCGTCTTAGGGCAAACGCTTACAGATTTCTTTGCCACGACCTAATTAGGGTTTCAGCGATCTGGGGTGATTAAACTTAGCTCTCTGTTCTCAACAAGTCCAGATCGAGCCGCGCTTATTGCGAAAATCGAGCTGAGTTCCCGAGGATGCGTTTGCCTTACAGACCGCCCCGATCGGACAGACGTGACGGCACGGACTTGCTAAGATTAGTAGGCGATCGCGTTCTGCAAGGGACTAATCCACATGTCCGATCTCAATCGCGGCATCATGAAGTTCGACGGTGCCGACAAGCCGGCTGTCGTCCTTGTTTCGGCAATCGTTATTCTCGGTGGCATCGGCGTGCTGATATGGTGGGCGCTAAGCGTTGCCTACTCTCTCAGTTAGTCTTTAATCTGAAGTTTTCTGTAAGCGCTCGCGCGTTTGCTGCGACCTTCGAGCTTATCGGCAGTCGCGAGTCGTTGATTGAATTTGCGACCGGAGTTTAAGGGTTGTACTCCGCTTGGTTGGCATATCGGGCCGAGCCAATGTCGTCCCCACCGAGACCGTACATTTGTGGACGTTGACGTTTTGCCTTGCTATTGGCTCGCTGCTATCGAACCGCGCCCGTTGCTTGGGGCTGCTTGGTTAGACCTGCTGGTCGTCGCGGCGATGATGCTGCTGTCGGCGTTCTTTGCCGGTTCGGAGACGGCGATAACAGCATTCGATAATCTTAAGCTGCGTGGGATTATTCGCGAGCGTGGCGACCCGCAAGGGGTTTTCCGGCTGGTGTTGGAGAATCGGGCGCGCTTTATTACTACCTTGCTGCTCGGTAACAACCTCGTCAACATTTTCTCAGCGGCGCTGACAAGCAACCTGTTTGCCATTTGGTTTGGTAATGCTGGTGTAGCGATCGCCACGGGGGTCGTCACGGTGCTGGTACTAATCGTTGGCGAAGTCACCCCAAAGTCGCTGGCGATCGACAACCCGTTGCCAGTGTTCGTGTATGCCGTACGGCCAATTTACTGGTTCTCGCGGCTGCTGTCGTTTTTTGGAGTGATTTATATCTTCGAAAAGCTGACACAGGGGATCTTGCAATTCGTGCAGCGGTTGACCAAGGTAGAACCGCAGCAGGGGGAGTCGCTAGCGGATTTGCATTTGATGATCGAGTTGCTGGGCGGGCGCGGAAAGCTCGATTTCTACAAGCATCAGTTATTGAATAAAGCGCTGATGCTCGATCGCCTGTCGGCCCGAGATGTTGTTAAGCCGCGGCTTGAGATGCGCACTCTGCCCCACCTAGCGACCTTGCAGGAGTTCGTAGATTTGTGTTTGGAAACAGGCTATTCGCGCATCCCCATCCAAGCAGAATCAAAAGACAGCATTGTCGGGATCGTGCATCTCAAGCAGGCGTTGCAGTCGCTGCGCGGGATGGCGCCGGAGGACCGAACCCGCACGCCGGTCACTGACATTATGGACCCACCACAGTTTTATCCGGAAACGAAGCGCGTGGCATCGATGCTCAAGGAAATGCTGCAGCAGCGATTGCACATGGCAATCGTGGTTGACGAGTACGGCGGCACGGTTGGTCTCGTCACGCTCGAAGACATTCTGGAAGAACTCGTTGGCGAGATATACGATGAAAGTGACTCGCCACCTGCGCGCGCGCGCGCGCAGCGTTTTGCCGCTCGGCAATTGCCCGGTTAGGTCTGCGCTCGGACTCTGCTCGCTTGAATACTGCAGCCAAGCGCGACAGGGCTCGGGCAATCAGCCCTTTTCAGCAACGGTGGTCTCACCTGCCCGCGCGGATACAGCGGCAACAGACGGTGCGGAGGGGACGGAACGAGCGCGCAGCTGCCAGACAGAGCGCCCTAATTGGATTTCTTCATAGCTGAAGTCGTCACCTAGGCGATCGCGAATCCGTCGCAGGGAATCGGGACCGACAGCAGCAATGGCATCGGCAACGACCTGTTGTCGCTCTATTGGCACGAGGCGATCGACCTCGACCGCATAGCCCTGCTCGATGAGATCGCTGAGATGGTTGACGATCGTGCGGGCGGTCAGTCCGCGTTTGGCCGCGATCGCCGCAACATCCGCCCCCCCTTGGTGGAGGTGCAACGTTGCCAGAACGCTTTCCGATAGCGGGGGCGGTGCGACGACGAGTTGTTTGGATACTGGTCGGGCTTTTGGCGTAATTCGAGCTGCAAGCGCGCGATCGACTGCTACGCTGGCAGTCGGCGTATCCGACGCGGGAACGGACGCATTCGGGACCGGTGTAGGTTGGGGTGCGTGATCCGGCAGGGATGCTGACACCGATCTCGGCTCCGATTCGGTTCCGCCAGCGGGGGTGAAGTCTGCTGTAGCTCTAGCGGCAGTGGCAGGTTCGCTGCAGAAAGCGCGGATCTCCTGCATGAAGCGATCGCCGTACCGATCGAGTTTGCTCGAGCCGACGCCAGAGATGCGGGCAAAGCCTGCGCGGTCGCACGGCCGCTCTCGGGCCATCTGGCGCAGACTGGCATTGGCAAATACTACGTAAGGTGCCACGCCTTGGGCATCGGCAATTTCCTTGCGCAGGGCGCGCAACCGTTGGAAAAGTTCCTCCGCGCTGATGGAGAGTTCGTCGGTTTCCACCGCACGGTCGACGGATAGCGATCGCGGCACGGCAACGCTGACATCGCGCTGGTTGCGCAAGATCTCCCAACTGGAAGCGTTCAGTTTCAGGACGCGGTAGCCATCAGTGGTTTCGTCGAGCCAGCCGCGATGGAGCAGCGATCGTCCCAACTGCCGCCAATCGTTTGCGTTGCGGTCTTTGCCGATGCCGTAGGTTGATAGTTTGTGATGGTGGTTTTGCAAGATCTTCTTCTGCCGAGACCCGCGCAAGACGTCGATGATGTAGTTCATGCCGTAGCGCTCGCGGCAGCGGGCGACGCACGACAGAAACTTTTGCGCTTCGACCGTGCGGTCTTGCATCGGTTGGGGATTGAGGCAGTTGTCGCAGTTGCTGCATTTGCCAGGGAAGCGCTCGCCGAAGTAACCGAGCTGGATCGTACGGCGGCATTCGGTACCCTCGGCATAGTCGAGTACCTGACGTAACTGTTGGCGAGCGACGCGTTGCTCGTCGGGATCGGTTTTCTGATCGATCAGGTAGTTGACTGTGTGAATATCTTGTGTTCCAAAAAATAGGGTGCAGTTTGCAGCTTCACCGTCGCGCCCTGCGCGTCCGGATTCCTGGTAATAACTTTCGAGGCTGCGCGGCAAGTCGTAATGGACCACGAAGCGGACGTCGGGTTTGTTAATGCCCATGCCGAAGGCGATCGTGGCTACCATCACCTTCACGTCGTCGCGAATGAAGCGCGTTTGATTGTAGGCGCGCATTTCATCGCTCAGCCCGGCATGGTAGGGCAACGCCGCAATACCGTCGTTCTGCAGGCGCAGGGCAATTTCATCGACGCGCTTGCGACTGAGGCAATAGATGATGCCCGAACCGCCTTGGGTTTGGGCCAGTTGCAGGAGCTGTTCGTAGCTACGGCGGTCTTTGGGACGGACTTCGTAATACAAATTGGCGCGGTTGAAACTCGCAACCCGCATTTGCGGCTGCCGCAACGCCAATTGGGCGATAATGTCGCAGCGCACGCGCTCCGTTGCCGTAGCGGTTAGGGCCGCGATCGGTACGTCGGGAAATAGCTCGCGCAGACGCTTGAGCTGTCGATACTCGGGACGGAAGTCGTGACCCCATTCAGAGACGCAGTGTGCCTCATCGATCGCGAAGCCGGCCAGCCCCCGTGCAGCCTGTACGCGCCCGAGGAAGCTCAAGAAGCGATCGCCCAGCAACCGTTCCGGCGCGACGTAGAGCAGCTTGATTTTGCCGTCGAGAAGAGCAGCTTCGCGATCGCGCGTTTCGCCCATGCCGAGGCTGCTATTGAGAAACGCGGCCGGGATGCCGTTGTCGCGCAGGGCTTCGACTTGGTCTTGCATGAGCGCGATCAGCGGCGAGACCACAATCGTGACGCCCGGCTTGAGCAACGCGGGCAGTTGGAAACAGAGGGATTTGCCACCGCCCGTGGGCATGACAACGAGCTGGTCGCGATCGTCGAGTGCGGCTTCGACAATCTCGCGCTGGCCCGGGCGAAAGGAATCGTAGCCGAAATAGTGCTTGAGCGCGTCCTCGAGGGGATACCAACGCATCGCGGTACTTGCAGCTGCTGCCTGTCAACAGAATTGATTCTAGCGAAGGCGATCGCGCGTTTGTCCGAAAGGAGCGAGGTTTGGATAGAGGTTCGGATGTGAACGCCGTCGCTGCCGGCGAGATCGCTCCAGATGGTCCCGAGCCGAATGGCACACGGGTAGCCCGAACTGCTGCTTGGCAAGCTCGCCAACCTGCTTGCGATCCATTTCGCTCCATCGGCGATCGCCTGTTGCACAGAAATTTGTTGCTCGGACTTTTGCACCGGACTGCAACAGCTCGGTGAACGGCTTGAAACACAATGGCTAACAGACCGCTAGCGAGCGATCGCGGCCGACGATCGAATTAGGGAGTCGCGAGCTGTTGGGCGATCGCCTTCGGGCCTAGGAAGAACGTTTGTCTTCGTCGAGCACCAACGAGGGAAACTCGCGAAAACTGCTGCTATGGCGGTGATGGCGCGGCGCTTTCTGAATCTCTTCCTTGATTTGGTCGAGGTCGATGTAGCGATCGGAGACGTTGATCAAACTGTCGCTGGTCATCGAGCGCAAGCTGACCACCTCTACTCTTGCGCCACGATAGCTGATGGCATCTACGGCGTAGGCTAGGTCGCCATCACCGCTAACCAACACTGCCGTATCGTAAGAGCCGGTCAGTGCCATCATATCAACAGCAATCTCAACGTCAAGATTTGCTTTCTTCGAGCCATCTGGAAGTTGAACGAGGTCTTTGGCAATCACGCGATAGCCGTTCCGCCTCATCCAAAGCAAAAATCCTTGTTGTTTTTCATTGGTTGTATCCACCCCCGTGTAGAAAAACGAGCGCAGTAGCCTCGACCCGGCGGTTAATCGGAACAGGAGTTTGGTGTAGTCGATTTCGATGCCGAGTTGCAAGGCAGCATAGAACAAGTTGGAGCCATCAATAAAAATGGCTACGCGTCCCCGGTTATCTAAAGTTTGTTCCGGTGTGAACAAGGGGTCGCGGTCTAAGCGATCGATCATGGTTTTATTGTTCTTGTTTTGTTAAAAAGCAAAAAAAATGAAGCAAGGCTAACTTGAAGCGATCGTAAACGGAGCGAAGAAATAGGGGACGGCAGACATTGTGGGGATTATGCAAGAAAGTACCCGCTCGATTCTAAAATGCACCATTCTTAAAGTGCTCTTAAAGTGCGCCATCGGTCGGGAGCTCCAAACGAGCGAAAAGCGGCTTTGCCTCTCCTAGAAGTTGGTCTGGTGCCAGGGTTCCCCAGCGCGCGTGTTCGACGTACAGCCCCGGCTGCGCGATCGCGGTCTTGTCGTTGAAATCGAGCACAATTCCCAGCTGGCGGTAGATTTCGGTACTCAGATTGGGAATGACCGGCGACAACAAATACGCACTCAATCTTACCGATTCCAACACGGCATACAACACTTGTTCGACGGCGGCTTGTTCGCCGCGCTTATAAAGGCTCCACGGCGCGCGATCGTCAAGATATTTGTTACTGGCACGCACGAGGGCGAGAACTTCTTGACAAGCGCGGTTAAACATCAGTGCGCGATAAGCATCTTCGACGCGCTCTGCCAAGCTACTGCCGAGCTGCTTGAGCGCGTCGGCAGAAGAAATATCGACCGCGGCGATCGGTGGTGTTTTGCCGCCGCAGTACTTTCCAGCCATCTTCAACGTGCGATTGAGTAAGTTGCCCAGGTCGTTTGCCAGCTCGGCGTTGAGCAGGTTCACAAAGCGCGTTTCATTGAAGTCGCCATCTTGTCCGAGTTCGACCTCGCGGAGAAAGTAATAGCGCACAGCATCGGCTCCATACTTATCGACCATTGCTAGGGGATCGAGCGTGTTGCCGAGACTTTTGCCCATCTTCAGCCCGTCCTTGGTCAGAAATCCGTGCCCGAACACCCGCTGCGGTAGGTCCAGTCCTGCTGCCATTAGCATGGCCGGCCAGTAAACGGCGTGAAAACGCAGGATGTCTTTGCCGATAAGGTGTAAATCTACCGGCCACCATCGCGCGAGGGCGTTTTCCAAGGTTGGTTCGTCTGCAGGATCGAGCAGTGCCGTGACGTACCCGAGCAGCGCGTCGAACCAGACATAGATCGTATGCTCGGGGTCGGTCGGCACTGGAATGCCCCAATCGAGGTTGACCCGGGAGATCGAGAAGTCATTGAGCCCGCGCTCGACGAAGCTCAAGACCTCATTGCGCCGTGCCGGCGGCTGGATAAAGTCCGGGCGATCGCGGTATAGGGCTTCAAGCTGGGACTGATATTTGGACAAGCGAAAGAAATAGTTTTGCTCGTCGCGCCACTCTACAGACTTGTTGGTATGTATCGAGCAATATTTACCGTCTAGTAGCTCGCGTTCTTCCTTGAATTCCTCGCAAGCAACGCAGTACCAGCCTTGCTTGCGCGCGAGGTAAATGTCGCCGTTATCCCAAACGCTCTGAAAGAACTCGCGCACGATCGCGGCATGGCGCGGCGCGGTAGTGCGACTGAAGCGATCGTACTGAATATCAAGGCGCTTCCAGAGGCTCGCGAAACTGGCCGCCACGCGATCGCATTGTTGCTGGGGCACGAGGCCGCGCTCTTGTGCCGTGCGCTGGATCTTTTGACCGTGCTCGTCGGTTCCCGTAATCAGCAACACTGGACGACCCTGCAACCGAGCAAATCGTGCCACGGTATCGGCAATGAGGGTCGTATAAGCGCTACCGATGTGCGGCGCGGCGTTCACATAGTAGAGCGGCGTGGTAATGGAAAATCGGGAAAGCTGCGGCATTAAAAGTCGTTCGAGATCGGTCGAGAGAGTTGGCTGCAAACGGATGCCGTTCCTGACGCTCTGGCCAAAAACGCGCGGCCGAGGTTCTTGCCGCCCCGGAGCAATCAGGGGGGCAAACTAGCGCCATCCGTTGCAATATCGTGACCTATTTCCTTGACAAGCAGGAGGAATAGGTATCTATTACTACATTCTAATGCGCGAGTTTATCGCAGGCAGAGTTGCCATTGGGGGAGCCGCAACGAATACTCTGAAGGTCGCTCACGGAGCAGGTTACCGAGTCCAGAAGCACTTGGGTCGGCTTTGCTAAGATCGAAAAAGTTTTTTAAGAAAAGTTAACCTAATAGTAAGAATTCTGGTTCTCGGTTCATGCAACTTGGCAGGCACCTCGGTAGCCCATTACAGGTCGCGCGCGGTCTCGTCGCATTGATGGGAACGCGGCTGTCAGTCTACTACGAGAACCGAATTCCTCAGGAGTCTGCCGTCGTTGTCGTCAGCAACCACCGCAGCTTCATGGATCCAGCACTGCTAATGGTTGGTTTGCAAAAATCACTGCGGACGGCGTGCCATCACTACATGAACGAAGTACCGGTGATGCGCGAGTTCGTGCGGGTGCTGGGCTGTTTTCCGCTAGCTGCTCCCGGGGATCGCCGCAGCGACTTTCTGCGTCGAGCATCGGGGTTGCTGCATTCTCGACAGTGGGTTGCTGTGTTCCCCGAGGGCGCGCGCTCGATGGTGGCAACGCCCCCTCCGACGCAGATGCGTCCGTTCCAGCGCGGTTTTGCTCACTTACTCTTGCGCGCTCCCGTCCCGAATCTGGCCGTACTCCCCGTGGCGATCGCCGCTCGCGAGGAAACCGTGCGACCGATCGTGCCCTTGCGGGCGCTGCGAGTCTTTGACAACACCGAACCGCTTTTCGATCGCCCGGAGTGGCATCCGATCGCAACCTACCAGCGCGCGAACCTGTTGGTGGGACGGCCGGTGTGGATCGCGCCGCACCATTACCGCCGCTACCACGGTCGCAGCGCGCACCGCGTCGTCAGCGATCTATCCGACTACTGCCGCGAAGAAATCGGGAAATTGCTGGTGCTGGGCTGCCGTTAATTAGCAAGGCTGCCGTCTGTTGCCGGCTGCCGATTCGGCCGCACATCTCTTAGCTGACGCTGCTGCTGCGCCGAAGAATACAAAAAATGTCTGCCAGAACTCGCGCCGACTGTTTTTCCGAATTTTCAGGTCTTTTTATCCACAAGAGCCCGTCGATCGATCTCGATAGCTATGCCCACATTCACCCTAAACCGACCCCCGTATTTCCTCACACCGGCGCAGGGGCGACCGAATTCTCCGCTGTTCGTCTTTTTGCCCGGCATGGACGGAACGGGTTCCCTGCTCCGCACTCAGACGAACAGTCTGGAGCGCTGTTTTGACATCCGTTGCTTGGCACTTGCTCGGGACGACCAAAGCAATTGGGACGACATGAGCGACGCTGTCCTCGAGCTGATCGATGCCGAGCGCGACGGCGATCGCCCGGTGTATCTGTGCGGAGAGTCATTTGGTGGGTGTTTGGCGCTGAAAGTGGCAACGCGCGCGCCCGAGCTGTTCGCACGGTTGGTCTTGGTCAACCCGGCGTCGTCATTTCGCCAGCGACCGTTTTTGAGTTGGGGGGCTGCCGGGACGCGCTGGATGTCAGCGTCGATATTCAAAGCTTCGGCGGTGCTGGTCTTACCGTTTCTAGTCGCGCTCGAGCGCGTGGCATCGGACGATCGCTTGGCGTTGGTGGAGGCGATGCGCTCGGTGCCGGCCGAGACGGTCCGCTGGCGCTTGTCGCTGCTGGAGAGATTCGACCTGTCCGAGTCAGCATTGGCGCGCTTGAAATTGCCCGTACTTTTGCTGGCGGGTGGTAGCGATCGCCTGTTACCGTCGGTTGAGGAAGCCGGCCGACTGGCGAATGTACTCCCTGACGCGCGGGTGGTTGTCTTGCCGGATAGCGGTCATGCATGCTTGCTAGAAACCGAGGTGCGGCTGAGCGACATCATGCACGCGCACGATTTTCTGAAGCTGCAGACGATGCAACAGCCGGGCGTGGCGGATTGGCAAGTGGCGAGTTGAGCGCGGGATCGATTGTCAGTTCTCGATCTGAACGGCGATCTAATGCAACACTATTTAACGAACGGGTCAGCGCGAATCGTTCGAACGCAGCAGTAGCAGCGAAACTCGAGCTAGTCGAGTTAACGATCGCGCGGGAATGGTTGAGGAGAGTTCATGCAGGTAGCGTCCGTGCAAGCAACGGTGAAGGAGCGATCGCCCTCGATGGTGCCCCGCGAGTTCGTCCTCGCGCCGGGCGGTTGGAATCCAACAGTGTGGCTGTTTTTAACCTCAGTCGCAATCTTTGCGGCCTCAGTGGGCGGTTACTGGTTGTGGGACTGGCCGAAGTGGTGGTGTTTCTGGATCGACACACTTGCACTCCACCTGGCCGGGACGGTCATCCACGATGCTTGCCATCGCGCGGCACACCGCAATCCAATTTTGAATGCCGCGCTCGGGCACGGCAGTGCCCTGGTGTTGGGGTTCGTCTATCCTGTGTTTACGCGGGTGCACTTGCAGCATCATGCCCACGTGAACGACCCGGAAAACGATCCCGATCATTACGTATCGCGGGGCGGTCCGCTATTGTTCATTCCCGCTCGGTTCTTCTACCACGAGATCTTTTTCTTCAAGCGCCGACTCTGGCGGAATTACGAGCTGTTAGAATGGGCGCTCTGTCGCGGGTTTATTGCAGCGCTCGTGATACTTTCGTTGCACTACAACTTTTTTTCTTATCTGTTGAACTACTGGCTTTCGCCAGCGCTCGTAGTGGGATGGACGTTGGGCTTATTTTTTGACTATTTGCCGCACCGTCCGTTCGCGGAGCGCGATCGCTGGAAGAACGCGCGCGTCTACCCGAGCCGCATTCTGAACCTGCTGATTCTGGGGCAGAACTACCACCTCGTTCACCATCTCTGGCCAGCGATTCCCTGGTACAAATACGAACCTGCTTACCATGCCACGCGCCATATTCTCGACGAAAAAGGTTCGCCGCAATGCGCGGGTCTGTTGCAATCGAGCAAGGACTTCTGGGGCTTTGTCTACGACGTTTTTATCGGCATATATTGGCACAAGGCGACGCAGAGCAAACCGGTTGACGAACCTGCTGGCGATCCCGAGCAGACTACTGCCGAGTAATGTTATCCATCTTTAGTTACTTTAGGGGGGCATAAAATTGCGCTCTTTTCTCCCTCTATTTTCATAAAGATGTTGGACCCTAATCGAACGAACGAAGATATGTCGTTCGAGCTATTCTCTGCTCGTAGTAGTTAATAGGTCTATACTAAATCAAAGAATTTTTCCGACAGATAGGTCGTCGAGATTTCCTTGATAATGTTGCAGTCAACCGCTTGGCGTGGTTTGTAGCGCGCACGTTCCTCTGGTGATGCACGCGGGGCATATGAGTTTGCTCGGGGTGGCAGCTGTCAAAGCACACCCTGATGCAGGCGCAGCGCTCGAGTGGTGTTTGGAGTCAATCCAGCAGACCGCGATCTTGCATGACGCCGAGCAACCAATTTGCAACAGTGGCGCGGCGGGTTTCTCGCGGCCCGAATTCACCGATCTTATAGCCCTTAAAGCCGAGCTTTTCCTTGAGCAACTGTTTGTTCGGCTTGGGGATCGATCGCGTTAGTCGTACAGTCGCCGGACGGCTCTCGATAAAGTTAGGTGGTTTGGGAAACGCTTCGCTCCACTCTGGATCGACGTTCGCTGCGTCCCACATTCGGGTCGTGTTGTCGTAGCGATAGCCCAAGGACTCCCAGACCAGTTGGTTGACCGTGGCGTCGTCGAGGTTTTGGTTGATAATCGCCCAGATTGTATCGGTTGTAAGCGGCGGTAATTCGGACATAGCAACGATGGCGTGCGGAGGTGGAATGAATCGATAGACTTTTGGAGACCGATCTTTTGCTTGGAAGGCTAACAGATCCAGATGCACCTTGCACTGGAGGTCAGCGATCGCTAGCTAGCTTTGCCAGGCATTCCTCTGCAAGTTTAATGAATGCGCGCGACCCAGCAGAACTCGGCGTTGCCACCACAGCAGGCGTGAACATGTCCACTGCTTTCGCGATATTAACGTCCATCGGAATGCGATTGTCGAAAACCTGATGCGGTTCGAAGTCGCTTTCGATGCGATTCATAACCTGCTTGTAGTAGCGGCCGAGAATGCCGCTGCCAGACAGGATAAACACGATACCGAGCAAGCTCAACTTCCGGATACCCTCGTGTTCGTCGCCGCGTTCTTTCTTGAGGCGGGCTATACGCCGCTCCAACAGCTGGATACCCACCAATGACAGCGGTTCCGGTCGAGCCGGCAGCAAATAATAATCGCTGGCAACGATAGCGCTGCGCGTAAGCAAGTTGTAGCCCGGAGAGCAGTCCATGATAATAAAGTCATAATCGTTGCGAACGGAGTCCAGAATCGTGTGGACGAGCTCGATCTCGAAGCACGCCCAGGTGCGATCGAAATCGACGCCATCGGACGCGATCGCCTCTTCGTGCAACATCTTCGAAACAAGATACTCATCGTATAACTCGATGTCTCCCGGCAGTAGCTCCAGCCCGCTGATGCCACAAACTTGCGAACAAACTAAGTCGGGGGTTGAAAACTTGCGGCGGACGTTCGGGCGCACCACTTTGTCGATCAAATAAGCGAGTGTTTGTCGCGATCGCCGGACTTTTGCAAAGTCTTGAGGCGGCATCAAACTTAGCGTGGCACTGATCTGCGAGTCGAGATCGACCACGAGCACGCGCTTGCGATGATGCTGTGCCAAACAGGTCGCCAGATTAACTGTCAGCGTGGTTTTCCCAACCCCACCTTTCATGTTGACGGTACTGATAATGACTGCCATACCCGCGTGTGTCTCCGTTCTCAAAGCTGGGACAAAAAGCCCGCATCAACTAAAATCAGTTCAAATGAACCAGCCAGTGTGGCGATCGATTCGCAGTCGGGCGGTCGCATGCCTAGTACTCCCGAATGCCTCTAGAGGTTAGCACCGACGATCGCGCGCGCCATTCATCGCCGTGCTATCTCACGACCGCCTCAATGACCGTCGGTTGCCAGCTGCGCTAGTTGCTTCAATTGCCCGCTCGTCCAGCACTTGCCAAACGACCTGCAGCAATTCGTCCAGCCCAGCGTGCGTTGCAGCCGACACCGCCAGCGACACTTTGCCGGTCAGCACCTGCAGCTCTGCGAGCGCGCGATCGCGAGCTGTATCTTCAACGGCATCGAGTTTGTTGAGCGCCAAAATCTGCGGGCGTTCGTTTAACCCGTGTCCGTAGGCATTCAGCTCCTGCTGGATAGTTTGGTAATCGGCGATCGGATCGGCGGCTGACACGTCTACGAGGTGGATCAAAATGCGCGTTCGCTCCACATGTCGGAGAAACTCGTTCCCCAATCCGACACCTTGGTGGGCGCCAGCGATCAACCCCGGAATGTCGGCGAAGACCGTGCCGTCGCCCGTAGGTTTGCGAACGATGCCCAGGTTGGGCACCAGGGTGGTAAACGGATAGTTGGCAATTTTCGGACGCGCCGACGATAGCGCGGCAATTAACGTCGACTTCCCCGCATTGGGCAAACCGATAATGCCGACTTCCGCGAGTAACTTCAGCTCCAAGCGCAAGTGACGGGTTTCGCCCGGTTGCCCCGGTAGTGCGTGCTCCGGAGCTCGATTGCGGTTACTGAGAAAATGTTTGTTGCCGAGTCCGCCCTTACCGCCCGCGGCCACGCACAGGCACTGGTCGGGCTCGGTAAGGTCGCCAAGTACTTCGTCAGTGTCGGCATCGTAGGCAATCGTACCGCAAGGTACGGCAATGATGCGATCGCGCCCGTTAGCGCCGGTGCGGTTGGATGGACCGCCGCGATGTCCGTTTTCAGCGGTAAAGCGGTGGGCGTACTTGTAATCCAGCAGCGTTTGTAGGTCTGTTTGCGCGCGGAGAACAACCGAGCCCCCGCGCCCGCCATTACCGCCCGCCGGACCGCCGGCGGGAACGTATTTCTCGCGGCGAAAGGCGACGATTCCATCACCGCCTTTGCCTGCTTCGACCTCAATTTCGGCCAGGTCGATAAATTGCATAGGGTGCAGTTAGATTCGGAGAAGTTCGCGGACATTTCAAGGGTGCGATCGCCGTCGGTAGCGGTCGACCGAGGGCGCGGGCGCTGGCAGTGGTTGGCCGCTAGAGATACGGCGTCACATCTTCCTGACAGTCGTCAGCTAAGTACGACAGCGCCCGAAATCTTAACCCTACGAGTTGGTCGTAAAGCGGATTGAGCTTGCATAGCGGTGGGATATGCACGACCTTGCGGCCGAACAGCTTCACGTCGCGCTCGAACGGACATTGAGAGGGGATCATCTTAGCCAAAAATCTAGCCACGCGAGGATCGTGGACCTCCATGCCATCGAGCCAATCCTTGACTGGGTTCAGGATGTCCGAGTGCGGGTGAGGTGACACCCCCGGTCCGAACCCGTCGCCGGCGCCCGGTTGCACGGCAACACCGATCGGCTCGCCCGTTTCTGCCTCGCAGAGAGTATGCTCCAAAGACTTCAGTGCACGCATGTCTAAGTCCAGCGCGCGTCCGAATTGTCCGAGAATATTGGCTTCGGCTTGGGAATAAATACCATCGGCGATCGCCACCATAACCGCCGTCCGCATAAAGTTCTCGGCAAGATTTCGATCTCCGGCAAACACGGTCGCCAACTCTTCCGGCGAGATCGGGTTGAGGTCGCCGAGGTCGGCCGTCGGCGCGAGCTGCGACTGGGTAAGCTCCGCGATCGCGGCCTTTTCCGACTCGGCAAAGTCGCCGTCGGACCAGGCAATCGTCAGCAGGCCGCGCAGCCAAGTTGCAATTTGCTTGTTGCTGTAGATGGGTTTCGTAGTCGAAGTTGTCGTCATCGCAACGCGCCCTCACTGCGGCATTCTGAGCGGATAGACTCCGGGGAGAAGCCCGCCAGATTGCCGAGCCTCTCAAGAGTTTCCGAGAGTTTTGCAAAACAGTTGGATAGCCTGGGGTTTGAGCCAGCAATCATGCGAGCTGTCAACCGTACCTGCATCCGACAGAGCGTAGTGGTATTAATTAGCGGGGAAGACACCGCCAATACACATCGCAATCTTTACCCTGCAAAATCCCACCCAACATCTTAACAACTGACTGTTGGACAACTTGCTGCTGGACAGCTCAACATTGTATTGCTAAGCACAGCTTGCCGCTAACTCGGCTGCAGAACCCGATTGTTTTGGTCCGCCACTTCGTGCATCAACTCTCCACTAACTTCGGCCGCAAAGGATGCTCCTCTATCGATCGGACGTTGGAAACACGCGACTCGCTTTAGACATGTGAGTTCGGGCTGGGAGACTCTTCTGAACCATTTCAACATAGGATTAAGGGTTTGGAACTTGCTAAGGCTGGGGATCGCTAGGTAGCTGAAGGGGGCATGAGAGTGCTGGCTTATCCCAACTCACGTTTGAAAGTAATGCCAGCCCGGCATCCAGCGCCAAAGATTAAGGCTGCACTCCCGGTGGTTCGTCCGCATTTGCAGTCAGAATGCAATGCTGTGACCTGCTAGCTGCTTGCGTTGCGATCGCTCGATTTGTAGTCGCCGGATTTCCCGCCGGACTTTTCCAGCAATCGGATGCGGCCGATTTGCACGGATTTTTCCAGCGCCTTGACCATGTCGTATAACGTCAGAGCTGCGATTGAGACGGCTGTCAGCGCCTCCATCTCCACACCAGTTTCAGCCGTAGTCGTCACCGTTGCGCGAATTTGGTAGCCCGGAAGCCCTGGATCGGCATCGAGCCGAACGTCAATCATTTGAAGCGGTAGCAGATGACATAGCGGAATCAAATTGGCCGTCTGCTTGGCTGCCATGATGCCAGCCAAGCGTGCCGTCCCCAGCACATCGCCCTTCGGTGCATCTCCTGCGGCGATCGCCGCGAGGGTCTCCGGGCGCATCTGCACTTCCCCAGCTGCAATTGCCGTCCGTCGAGTTGCTGCCTTCGCGGAAACGTCTACCATTCGGGCAGCACCCTCACGATCGAGGTGGGTAAGCAATTGTTGGTCGGATTGTCTCATTACAAAAACCTGTGTTAATATTATGAACCGTTGCATCGATAGAACGGCGATAGGGGCTTGTAGCTCAGTGGACTAGAGCACGTGGCTACGGACCACGGTGTCGGAGGTTCGAATCCTTCCAGGCCCGCTTTCCAGAAACACAGAATAAGTAAACTGGGACATCACTCGACTGCTAAAATTCCCAAATTTTTTTCGTGGTCAAATTCTGAATTTTCGAGTAGGACGTCATGGCATGAGGAATATCCACGCCTCATGCTTTAAGACAGATCGCTCAAGTTCGTTGCCGATCGAACAAATGGGGGCTTGCACAAGGGACAAGGGTGTTTTAGCTCGAGAGCCTAAGCGAGTGGGGTGTGGATGGGAATTGCTGCTTAGCTCCATCCTATCGATAAGAACACAAACCCCTAAACACCTTCTGCACCGAGCAGTCAAGCGGTTCAGTTGCGTGAGGCGGGTATATTTATAGCCGGATTTTAGGATGTTTTTTGAAATCGCACGGCGACTTACTGCTTTTGCCAAATTGGCGGTTGCGCGAGGAGAAGGACCCCGACACGGCAAAGAGCTGCCCGACTTGTTGCACTGGCCGTTGGCACGTATAAGATTTTGCCTGCGGGTGTTTGCAAAATGCGGGACTGTTGGACGATCGTTACTGTTGCCGTTTTAGTTTTTTATTTGGGCGCACACTATGTTTTTTTGTGAAGAATCGACACCTAAGAGTGCGTGCGATCGCGGGACTGTTCTGACCCAAAGATCTTCAGCAAATATTCCGCCAAGGGTATCTTCAGATTTTTGCGAGCTCGCTCTATATTTCCATGGTAGCGAATGACACATCACAGCTCGTCCCGTTCCAGGTCACTTCAGTTTGTTGGTTAAGCTCGAATAATGTGATTGTGGTTCTGCTGCAATGGGGTTATGAAGGCAAGAAGACTACCGTCGGTCAGGATGCGCTCTCGTAGCAAGCAGGATGTGGTAGTTCCCTATCCGCTAATTTTGCTTGTTGGAGTGGTAGCCTTGATGTTCGCGGGTGGAGCGCCAATTACCTTCGGAGGGCTACCACCATCGATTGTCTTTGGGGCACTTCAAGACGGTCAGGTCCGTAAAGCGCTGTTCAGTGCCGACAGCGCAAGCTTGCAACAGCGCCTCAAGGAAATGGAGGTCGATAAGCAAGTAGATGATTATTACAGCGACCGCATTAATGACTCGCGCGATCGCGAGCTATACACCGATCAGATTTTTTACAACTACACCGGCTACCACAACGAAGAGCTTGAGGAGACGAACAGCGGCAACCTTATTTGGAATGACAAGTAGCTTGCAAGCCTCTGCTTGCAAGCTACGACATTTAGAGAACACCCTCTCTTGCCGCATTAATCACTGCCCTAGCTTCCGTCACGAAGCACTAACGTCATAATCGCTTCAGATGTAAGTGCGGATCTGGCGTGCGCTTCTAAGCAAACCTAATGACTCTCGACACCCCCCCCCGTTGTCCTACCTCGTTGCCCTAAGTTGCCGCTCCCTCACCCTACCGACTAGCAAAGGATCGCTCGCGCGATCGCCACAACCCCGCCGATACTGCCCGCGTTTAGGTTTTAGACGGGAAGCCCCGCG